>NZ_JBHUUX010000091.1:0-18562 GCF_042670845.1 Promicromonospora sp. NPDC057138
GTCCGGGTCTCCCTGGTTTCGCCAGGGAGACCCGGACAGGCGCTCTACTTCGCGGACAGGGCGGGGTGGGCTATTGGCCTACCCGGCCGTCCACGCACTCGCGCAGCAGGTCGGCGTGGCCCATGTGGCGCGCGTACTCCTCGACCATGTGGACCAGGACGTCGCGCACGGGGATCTCGTCGTCGCCGCGGGTGACCGTCCGGCCCAGGTCGTCCTCGGGCAGCGCCTCCATCCAGGCGTCGGCGGCCCTGATCTCGCGGCGCCAGGTATCCCACGCCTCCTCGACGACGGCGGGGTCCGCGACGGCGCCGTCGAAGTCCGCGTCAGGACTCTCCGGGGACTTGCCGAACAGCCGGGGCAGCTCGGGCTGCTCCCGCAGCACACGCTGGAACCAGCTCTGCTCGACGTGCGCCAGGTGCCGCACCAGCCCGAGCAGCGACATGGTCGACGGCGGCACGGACCGGCGCGCCATCTGCTCGGCATCGAGCCCGTCGCACTTCATCTCGAGCGTGATCCGGTAGTGCTTGAGGTAGTTCCAGAGGGTCTCCTTCTCGCCGACCGGATTCGCCAGCGCCTCGCGCGGGTCGTCGTTCGGATCAGCCCACATGTCGGGGTAGATCGTGGCGGAGGTCCAGCGCTCTGTGGTCATCCGCACAGTGCACTCCAGGCTCCGCCGCCGGTCAACGGCATTGTCCGCCGCCATCGCGCGGACTGCGGCCGTATCAGGCAAAATTGGACAGGCGCGGACGCACGCGTTCGGCACGCCGGTCTTCGTTCCGCACCCACCCACGGGTCTGTGGAAAACCGGCTGCGACCGCTATCGTCTGCGGTGTTGTGCTACTCAACGCCCCGCGGTCCGCGGGTGTGGACGAGAGCCCCGATGCAGGAGCTCCCCTCGGGGGAGACACCGGAGCAGGAGAAGGTCCCGTGAGTGCCGATATCGACCCGACCGAGGCCATCCCTCAGGTCACGGCCGAACTGATCGCGAAGGCGGCAGTCCGACCGGCCGCGCCCGTCGCGGAGCCGACGCCGCAGCCGCGCCCGCGGGAAGCCGCGCCCTCCCCGACCCTGTTGTCGGCCAAGCGCCCGGACACGTCGGCCCCCAGGGCCTCGCGGTCCGCGTCCTCGACGGCGGCCGAGCGGGCCGGGTCGGCGGCGTCAGGATCCGCGACGGATGCGGGAGCGCGGGAGAAGCCGGAGCGGGTCACCGAGCAGCCCGCGGCGCCGGACGCCGTGCTGCGCGACCAGCCGGGCACGTCGTCGTTCACCCCGTCGGAACCATACGGCGACCGCCACGCCTCGGCGGGCCACATCGCGGCCGGGCACCTGTCGTCGCTCGTGCAGATCCCGACCATGTCGTCGTGGGACCCCGAGTATGTCGACCACGAGGCGTTCGCCCGGCACCGGGCGGCGCTGGCGACCTACTACCCCCGCGTGCACGCCCTGCAGAGCGAGCCGGCGGGCGACAACGGCCTGCTCTACCGCTGGCCCGGCCGGGGCCGCGAGGACGTGCTGCACCCCTTCCCCGTGGTGCTCATGGCGCACCAGGACGTGGCGCCGGTCGGTGGCATGGACTGGTCCGCGAACCCGTTCTCGGGCGAGATCCGGGACGGCGTGGTGCACGGCCGCGGCACGCTCGACGACAAGGGCGGCCTCGTCGCGGTGCTCGACGCCGTGGAGACGCTCCTCGGCGAGGGGTTCGTCCCCGAGCGGGACATCTGGCTGTTCTTCGGCGCGGACCAGGAGACCGCCGGCGAGTCGGCGCAGACCGCCGTCCGGCGAATGTACGAGCTGGGCGTGCGCCCATGGCTCGTGATCGACGAGGGTGGCGGCGTCGTGACGGACGCCTTCCCCGGCCTCGACCGGCAGACCGCCCTGGTGGGGGTCGCGGAGAAGGGCCTGGTCGGGGTGAACCTGTACACGACCGACGTCGGCGGCCATGCCGCGACGCCCGGCCGGCGGACCGCCACGGCGCGCCTCGCCCGCGCGGTGACGCGGGCGAGCCGGTACCGGCACGCCGCCCGGGTCAACGCGCCGACGGTGGAGATGCTGGAGCGGGTCGCGCCCGGCGCCAAGGGGTTCAAGGGGGCGCTGCTCAGGATGGTGACCAGGCTCGCCTCGGGGCCGCTGCGCAAGGTCGGGGCCTGGATGCTGGCCGGGGGCGGCCCCGAGGCCTGGGCGACGGTCCGTACCACCGTGGCGGTCACCGAGCTCGAGGGCAGCTCGGGGGCGAACGTCGCGGCGTCGTCGGCCCGCGCGCACCTCGACGTCCGGGTGGCGCTCGGCGAGACCGTGGACCGGACCGTCGCGCGGCTGCGCCGCGTCATCCGGGACAAGAAGGTCGAGATCGAGATCGTGCAGCGCAGCGAGCCCAGCGAGGTCTCGCCGGCGGACAGCCAGCAGTTCGCGCTGCTCAGTGAGGCGATCGGTGCGTCGTACCCGGACGCCGTCGTCGTGCCGTGCGTGTCGCTGACCGCCTCCGACGCGCGCACCTTCACCCCGATCAGTGACCACGTCTACCGATTCAGCCCGTTCGCCCTGACGCGCGCGCAACGACAGTCGACGCACGGCCCGGACGAGCACCTGAGCGTCGATTCCCTGGGCCGCGGCGTGCATTTCTATCGTGAGGTACTACGAAAAATCCCCGGTTGACCTGCGCATTCAACAAGTCACCGAAATTGGACTAAGTTATCCCTTTACGTAGGTGAGGGGGACGTCCATGAGCAGCTCCGATGTGCCGCCCGCGGTGCCGGGGGGCTCGCGCGCGCCCGTGCACGTCAACGTCCACACCTACCCGGCGCAGCTGCAGTACCCGCCGCGGACGTATCTCCTGTTCTCCGTGCTGGTGACCATCTTCTGCTTCTGGCCCACCGGAATCGTCGCCCTCGTGAACGCGTTGCGCGTCAATTCCCTGTGGAAGACGCAGCAGCACGACCAGGCGCGAAAGGCCTCCAAGCGGGCGCGTAACTGGGGACTCCTGACGCTCTCGATCGGGGTCGTCGCCTGGGTGGTCGTGGTGTTCTGGGCGAGCATCACCTACCTGAACCGGTAGCAACTTCACCCGTCGTTCGTCACGTATCACACGATTGCCCCTCCTGTCCTCCCGGGGGTAGCGGGTAAAGTTCGCGGCTATGAGTGCGACACGGCGCAAGGGCTCGCGGGGTGGTCGTGCTGCGTCCCGCGCTGGAGGTCCCCCCGCGAGCAACGCGCTCACGTGGGCCGAGAGCCTCGCGGCAGGGGAGTCCGCGCCCGGCGCGAGCGCCCTCGAGTGGGCGGAGAGCCTCGCCGAGAGCGAGGCAGCGCCGAGCCCCTGGGGCAGTGCGGGCGCCGCCGCCCCGGCCCCGGATGCTGCCCCCGCCGACGAGGGCAGGTCTCCCTGGGGATCGGTCCCGGCGCCCGTCGTCGCCGACGGCGCGGGGGACGGCGACGCGAATCCCTGGGGCCCGGTAGCGGCCACCGAACCTGCCACGACGCGCGGCCGCGGCAAGAACGTCGGCGGCAAGAGCGGCAAGGTCGCCAAGGTCGCCAAGTCGAGGTCCAGGGGCAAGGGCGCCAAGTCCGGCACGAAGGGCGCGCCCAAGAGCGACCCGGCCCCCACCCCGGCCGGCGGCTTCCCGCTGAACGCGGGCCCGGTCGACGTCGGCCCGGAGGTCGACGAGGTCCCGCCCGCGTTCGCGGACGACGTCCCGCCGGCCCTGCCGAGCCCGACGCCGAGCGCGGCGCCGAGCAAGGCCGGGTCCCGGAAGAGCAAGGCCGAGTCGAAGAAGACCGGCCAGAAGCGCACCAAGGGCGGCATCCCCGTCCCGGACACCGCTCAGCAGAAGCGGATCAAGAAGACCCTGCGCCGCGGCCTGCCCAAGGCGCTGGACCGGCCAGTGGTGCTGGCGACGGCCGGCGTCGTTGCCGCCCTGCTCGGCCTGGGCACCGGCTGGGGCATGAGCCTGGTCGGGGGCGACAGCGTCCTCACGAGCGCGGAGGCCGCGTCCTGCGCGCAGACGCAGATGGCGTGGACGCAGGCCGCCAACGCGCAGTCGGCGATGGTCGAGGACCAGCCCGACACCCTGCGCAAGGGATTCATCAACGCCCGCAACGCCCTGGAGGGCGTGACCCCGCCCGACGACATCGCGAAGGACTGGGCGATCGCCTTCACGTACTACTCGACGGTGGCCAACAACATCGAGAAGGTGAAGGCGAACGACGGCGCGGCGGTGAGCTCCGCCGTCGGCGGCGCACAGGAGGAGCTCGACACCGCGGCGATGATCGACGCGTCCAAGAGGGTGCAGGAGTACGTCGCGTCCAACTGCCGCGGTTAGCGCCGGCGGCCCGCCGCGGCGGCGGACCCCGCCCGCCTGGTGAGGGTGCGGAGTCTGCGGGCAGGATGGGCTCGTGCAGCCTCCCGTGACCGACCCCGCCCTCGTCGCCGCGCTCCGTGCAGACCTGGTCTCCTCCGCCTACGACGTCGACGGCGTCGAGGACGTCCTCGGACCGCTCGCCGCGGCGGCGCTGCACCGCGAGCAGGCGCTGCCGGCCCGCCGCGCGGTCGCCGCGGCGGTGGCGGGCAAGCCGCCGTCGGACCGCGACCCGCGCGCGACCCTGGCCGCACTGTTCCTCCTGGGCACTCCGGTACCGCGGGCCGCACTGGACCGGGCGCTGCCCGGGACGGGCACGGCGGGCGCCGAGCGCCTCGGCCTGGTCGCCGCACAGGGCACCGGGGACGACGACGCGGTGCGCGCCGTCGTGGACCTGCGCCCCTACTCCTCCGTCGATGCCGTCGGCGACGCGCGCTGGTGGCTCGCGTCCGACATCGGAGAGCTGACGACCGGCGGTCGCCTGGCCACCGACCACGTGCTCGGCGCCGGCGGCGCGTCCCTGACGCTGGCGCAGGTCACGGTGCGCAACCCGGTCGACCGGGTGCTCGACCTCGGCACCGGCTGCGGCATCCAGGCCTTGCACGCGGCGCGGCACGCGCAGCGCGTGGTGGCGACGGACATCTCGCGGCGGGCGCTGGCGTTCGCCGAGCTCAACGTCGCGCTGAACGCGCGGGCCGGGGCGGAGGTGGAGCTCCGGCACGGCTCCATGCTGGAGCCCGTCGCGGGGGAGCGGTTCGACCTCGTGGTCTCCAACCCGCCGTTCGTCATCACGCCGCACGCGGGCGCGCCAGGCCGGGCGGTCGCCGACGCGCTCGGCGACTACGAGTACCGCGACGGCGGCCGGGCGGGCGACGACCTGGTCCGGGACCTGGTCCTCGGCGTCGGCGCCGTGCTCGCGCCGGGCGGCGTCGCGCAGCTCCTCGGCAACTGGGAGCACCGGAGGGGCGAGCCGTGGACCGAGCGGGTCGGCGCGTGGCTCGACGCGGCCGAGCTCGACGGCTGGATCATCCAGCGCGAGGTCCTCGACCCCGCCGAGTACGCGGAGACGTGGATCCGGGACGGCGGCACCACCCCCGACCGCGAGCCCGACGCCTGGGCCGCCGCGTACGGGGCATGGCTCGACGACTTCGCGTCCCGGGACGTCGAGGCGGTCGGCTTCGGGATAGTGACGCTCCGGCGCCCCGCGTCCGGGCCGCCCACGCTGCGGCGGCTCGAGGAGCACACGGGGTCGGTCCGCCAGCCGCTCGGGGCGCACCTCGCACGGAGCCTCGCCGGGCACGACTGGCTCGCGTCCCGGGACGACGCGGCGCTCGCCGCGGCGCACCTGGTCACGGCCGCGGACGTCACCGAGGAGCGCTACCTGACGCCGGGCGAGGCCGACCCGAACGTGGTGATCCTGCGGCAGGGCGACGGGCTGGGCCGTGGCGTCCAGGCGTCGAGCCCGCTCGCGGCACTGGTGGGCGCATGCGACGGCGAGCTGGCCGTGGGGCAGATCGTCGGCGCGCTCGCCTCGCTGTTCGACGTCCCGGCGGACGCCCTGGCCGCAGAGCTGCTCCCGGCGGTACGTAGCCTGGTTCGTGACGGTTTCCTGGAGGAGTAGGCCCTACCTTCAGCATCTGCCCTGTGCGCGGTGGCCTACCCGTTTCCGGGACGTAACGGTCAATCGCGCGCGCCGATAAATCTTGTCCGGAACAGAGACATCCGCGCTCATGGCAGATACTTTCCACCCTGTGGAACTCGACATGCGGCACTTGAGGATGGTTGTCGCTGTTGCCGAGTCGGGCAGCGTCACGAAGGCGGCCGCTGCCCTCGGCATCGCGCAGCCGGCGCTGACCGCGCAGCTCAATCGCATCGACCGGTCGCTGGGTGGCAACGTGTTCGTCCGCGACCGCTTCGGTGCGCGCCCGACCGAGCTCGGCGAGCTGATCCTCCGGCACGCCCGCGTGCTGCTCCCCGCCATGGCCGCCCTGGCGGACGACGCCGAGCGGCTCGTCAACGGCGAGGTCGCGCACGGGGAGACGGTCCGCGTCGGCATCACCGGCACCGCGCTGGGCGGCCTGTTCGTCAACCAGCTCCACATCGCGATCCCGGGCGCGCAGGTCACCACGGCCATGCCCCACCTGCCGGACGACGTCGCATCCCGGCTCGCGCGGGGCACCATCGACGTCGGGCTGGTCGGGATGTGCTCCGACGTCTCGCCGCCTGCGGCCGTGGAGGTCGCGTGGACCCGGGTCTGCACCGACCCGATGTTCGTCCTGATCGACGAGCACCACCCGTACGCGGGCAAGCCCGAGGTCTCCCTCGCCGAGCTGGCGGAGGAGCAGTGGCTCTGCGTGCCGTCGCACGGCTGCCTCGAGGAGTGCTTGGTGTCGGCGTGCGTGCGCGCGGGGTTCACACCCCGCGGCCTGGGCGAGGCGGAGTGGACCACCGCCGTCGACCAGGTACGGGCGGGGCGCGCCGTCGCGCTCGTGGAGCCCGGGCAGATCGACCCGCCGGGCGTCGTGACCGTCCCCCTCGCGGGGGCGCCGCTGCGGCGCACGCACTACCTGGGGTGGCGGCACGACGCCGACCTGCGCGTGGACCTGGAGGCCGTCGAGGGCGCCGCCCACCGTGCGCACCGCGACGCCGTCCGCCGCAGCCCGCAGTACGAGCAGTGGCTGGCGATGTACGGCATGCTCGGCTGACCCCGCCGACTACATCCGCGCCTATGTGGTTTGCCCTCCATAGGAAATATGTATGACCTGAGTGTGATCTGGGCGTGACGTCCAACTCCTCCTACAGTGTCGCTGCGGGTGAAAAATCACCTGTGGGTGAACTTTCACCCGCTCTACGACACGAGGAGTCGCTGGAGATGAGACGTACTTCCCTCCGGGGCCTGGCCGTGGCAACCGCCACTGTGGGCCTCTTTGCCGGCACCATCAACGCCGTCGCCGCCGCTGGACAGTCCGCCGCAGAGACCGCAGAGACCGCAGCAGCGGGCTACGCGCCGGGTCTGGTCGCCGCAATGGAGCGCGACCTGAACCTGACCACGGCCGAGGCCGTGGCTCAGATCGACGTCCAGGAGACCCTGGCCGGTACGCAGCGCAGCCTGGAGAAGTCGCTCGGTGCCTCCTACGGCGGCGCGTGGGTCGACGGCGCGGACACGCTCCACGTCGCCGTGACGGACGCCGCCGAGGCCGCCGACGTCCGTGCCGCCGGGGCCGTCCCCGTCGCCGTCGACAACTCGCTCGAGGCGCTCGACGCCTGGACCGCCGACCTGGACGGCGCGCTGTCCGGGTCGGACGTGACCTCGTACCACGTGGACGTGGAGACCAACGAGATCGTGGTCGACGTGGTCGACGGCGCCGCCGCCGACGTCCAGGCCGCCGTCGCCGAGGCCGGGGTGCCCGCCTCCGCCGTCACCCTGACCGAGGCCACGGAGCGTCCCCGGACGTTCGCCGACGTGATCGGCGGCGAGGCCTACTTCATCGACGACACCGCGCGCTGCTCGGTCGGCTTCGCCGTCACCGGTGGGTTCGTCTCGGCCGGCCACTGCGGTTCCGTGGGTTCGACGGCGAGCGAGCCGTCCGGCACCTTCGAGGTCTCGGAGTTCCCGGGCAGCGACTACAGCTACGTCTCGGTCGACTCCGACACCCCGGTCGGCGTGGTGGACGACTACGCCGGCGGCACCGTCGCCGTCGAGGGCTCGTCGCCGGCCGCCGTCGGCGCCACCGTCTGCCGCTCGGGCTCCACGACCGGCTGGCACTGTGGCACCATCGAGGCGCTCAACGCCACGGTGAACTACGCCGAGGGCAGCGTCTCCGGCCTCATCCAGACCGACGTCTGCGCCGAGCCGGGTGACTCGGGCGGCTCGCTGCTCGCGGGCTCGCAGGCCCAGGGCATGACCTCCGGCGGTTCGGGCAACTGCTCCTCCGGTGGCCAGACCTTCTTCCAGCCGGTGGGCGAGGCGCTGACCGCCGCGGGGGTGTCGCTGCTGACGAACTGACCGGCCCGCGCCAGCGGCCGACTCTTCCTCGGTGAAGGAGGGGTCGGCCGAGGGGCAGGTAGGGGCTTCCCCTACCTGCACCTTGGCATGTCCGCATATTGCTCCGATATGCCCCAAAAGGTATCTGGGAGTTCCCTGAAGGCGACCCTACGCTGTGCCGCACTGGGTGAATCCATTGCCCCGACGACAGGAGTCGCTGGACATGAGACGCACATCCTTCAGAGCGATCACCGTGGCTACCGCCGCTGCGACGCTCCTCGCCGCCAGCATCACCGCCGCTACCGCGGGCGCCGCCGCCGGATCCGACAAGCCCGACGTCTCCGGCTACGCGCCGGGCATGGTCGCCGCGATGGAGCGCGACCTCGGCCTGACCACCTCGCAGGCGGTGGCCAGGATGAAGACCGACGAAGCGCTGTCGGAGAAGCAGCACGCCATCGCCAAGGCCCTCGACAAGGACTACGCGGGGGCCTGGGTGGACGGCACCGAGCTGTTCGTCGCGGTCACCGACAAGGCCGGCGCCGCCGAGGCGCGAGCCGCCGGTGCCACCGCCGTCACCGTCGACAAGTCGCTGGGCCAGCTCGACCGCCTCGCCACCAAGGCTTTCCGGGCAGCGCCGGAGGCCACCGTCGCAGGCGCGTACGTGGACGTCGAGTCCAACGCGGTGGTCATGGAGGTGGCCAAGGGCGCAACGGCCGACGTCGCCGCCGCCGTCCAGCGGGCCGGGATCCCGGCGGGCTCCGTGTCTCTCGTCGAGGTCGCCGAGATGCCCCGGACGTTCATCAACGTGATCGGCGGCAACGCCTACTACATCGGCGGGTCCCGCTGCTCGGTCGGCTTCTCGGTCACCGGCGGCTTCGTGTCGGCGGGCCACTGCGGCGACGTCGGCAACACCACGACCAGCCCCAGCGGTACCTTCCGCGTCTCCTCGTTCCCGGGCAACGACTACAGCTACGTCAACACCGGCACCGACGACACCCCCATCGGCGCGGTCAACGACTACAACGGCGGCACGGTGAACGTCGCGGGCTCGACCGCGGCCGCCGTCGGCGCCACCGTCTGCCGCTCGGGCTCCACGACCGGCTGGCACTGCGGCACCATCCAGGCCCTGAACGCCTCGGTCACCTACGCCGAGGGCACCGTCTCCGGCCTGATCCGTACCAACGTGTGCGCCGAGCCGGGCGACTCCGGCGGCTCGCTGCTCGCCGGTACGCAGGCCCAGGGCATGACGTCGGGTGGTTCCGGCAACTGCTCCTCCGGCGGCACCACGTACTTCCAGCCGGTGAACGAGGCGCTCAGCGCCGCGAGCGTGTCGCTGATCACCGGCGGTGGCGGCACGCCCACTGGCTGCACGGGCGAGGAGACGTCGTTCAGCGGCTCGCTGAGCAGCGGCAGCTTCGCCTACAAGCCGGGCAGCACCGGGTTCTCGGCGCTGACTGGCACGATCGAGGGCTGCCTCGACGGGCCGAGCGGGGCCGACTTCGACCTCTACCTGCAGAAGTCGAGCAGCGGCTCCTGGACCACCGTGGCCCAGGGGATCACCTCGTCCCCGGACGAGAGCGTGACGTACTCGGGCACGTCTGGCACCTACCGCTGGGTCGTGGACGCGTACTCCGGCTCGGGCTCCTACACGGGCGGCTACTCCACCACCCCGTAACCAAGTCCGCGAAGTAGAGCGCCTGTCCGAGTCTCCCCGGTTGTCGCGGGAAGACTCGGACAGGCGCTCTACTTCGCGGACCCAACGTCTCAGGGGCGGGCCGTGGACTGGCGGGTCAGGAGCAGTACCGCGAACGCGGCCAGGGTCACCGCGATCACCCCGAGCGCCCCGCCCATGTACGCCGTGAGGTCGCCGCCGAGCGGCAGCCCCCAGCCGTAGCCGCGCACGCTGCCGAGCGCGCCGATCGCGAGGGCTCCGGTGACCGCCGTCCCGAGCAGCAGCAGGCCGGCCGTGGCGGACGATCCCGGCTCCAGGGCGCCGCGCTCCAGACCGACCCGCGGCTCGTCCAGGGACGACGGCGAGCTCAGCGCGCAGACGCCGGCGCTCCAGGCGAGCACCACGAGGACGGCGGCGACGACGTCGGACGGCCGGTGCCACTGCCCGACCAGCGTCGATACGCCGGTGGCGCCCGTGTAGGCGGCTCCCGCCACCGCGACCACCGGACGCCAGCGCCGGGGGACCGCGATGAGGAGGCCCGCGGCGACCGACGCCGCGACGGTCGTGTGCCCGCTGGGCAGGGTGTTGATGTCGGCGCGCGGGACGTCGAGCAGCGCGGGCCGGTCCAGGATCCCGTGCTTGAGCACCTGCGTGGTGAGGTTCGAGCCGACCACCAGGATCGCGACCTGCGCCGCGAGCCACCAGCGGCCGCGGGCCAGGGCGAAGACCACGGCGACCGCGAGCCCGATCCCGACGAACGAGTTCGACACCAGACCGAGCACCGGCTCCGCGAGCTCCCAGAGCACGCCCTTGCCGTTGACGGCACCCGCAAAGGCGAGCTGGTCGGCGCGCTGGCCGCGCTCCGAGACGACGAACGTGTCCCAGGTGGCCCACACGCCCCAGAGCGCGAGCACCGCGACGACGCCGGCGAAGATCCGGGGCCGCAGTCGAGGCTCGAGCCCGGGGACCCGCGCCTGAGCAGGGCGGCGGCCCGCGTCGTCGGGCGGCGAGGGCGGGGGCGGACCCGACGTCGGACCCGGCGTCGGTCCCGGCACGGGCGGCCGCGCCGGGCGGGCCGGGCGCGTCGCCCGTGCCGTGCGAGCCTTGGGTGCGGACGGGGCGGGCGGTGTGTACCCCTTCGCCGTGCCGACGACCCGACCCCGCCCGGGCTGCGGGAGATCGGGCAGCGGCAGGGTACGGTCGGTCATAGGCTCAACCGTAGGGGAACGGCCTGAAGAGACCGTGTGTCTCATGTGATGCTCCGTTGTCGTTCACGCCACGGGTGAAAATCACCACGGTCATATGAAACTGCCGGGCAGCCGGCTGTCGGCCCGGATAGGGTGCGATCCGTTGCGCCTGGCGTACCGTGAACTCTCCGACGGCGCTCGGCGCCCTCCCCCAGACCCCGCAGGAAGCAGGCAGGACCGGATGTCCCAGGCACGCAAGCTCGTGATCGTGGAGTCGCCCACGAAGGCTCGAAAGATCCAGGGCTACCTCGGCGACGACTACGAGGTCGAAGCCAGCGTCGGGCATATTCGCGACCTCCCGCAGCCCAAGGACCTGCCGGCGGAGATGAAGAAGGGCCCGTACGGCAAGTTCTCCGTGGACGTCGACAACGGGTTCGACCCGTACTACGTGGTCCACGCGGACAAGAAGAAGAAGGTCAGCGAGCTCAAGAAGGCCCTCAAGGACGCCGACGAGCTCTTCCTCGCGACCGATGAGGACCGCGAGGGCGAGGCCATCGCCTGGCACCTGATCCAGGAGCTCAAGCCCAAGGTCCCCGTCAAGCGCATGGTGTTCCACGAGATCACCCGCGACGCGATCCTCCGCGCCCTGGAGAACACGCGTGAGCTGGACCAGGACCTCGTGGACGCCCAGGAGACGCGGCGCATCCTCGACCGCCTGTACGGCTACGAGGTGTCGCCGGTGCTGTGGCGCAAGGTGCGCCAGGGCCTCTCGGCCGGCCGCGTGCAGTCGGTGGCGACGCGCCTCGTCGTCGAGCGGGAGCGCGAGCGCATGGCGTTCGTCTCGGCGGACTACTGGGACGTCGCGGGCACGTTCGCTGTCACCGACGGTTCGTCCGACGGCGGCGCAGCCTCGGGCCAGCCCTCCTTCCGCGCGCGGCTCACCCAGCTCGCCGGCGACAAGGTCGCCTCGGGCCGCGACTTCGACGACCGGGGGCGGCTCAAGGTCCGCACCGGCGTCGTGCAGCTCAGCGAGGCGACAGCTCGCGCCGTCGTCGCCGGGCTGGCGAACGCCGACTTCGCCGTCCGCAGCCTGGAGACCAAGCCGTACACGCGCCGCCCCGCGGCGCCGTTCACCACCTCCACGATGCAGCAGGAGGCGGGCCGCAAGCTGCGGATGTCGTCGCGCCAGGCGATGCGCACCGCGCAGGGCCTGTACGAGAACGGCTACATCACCTACATGCGTACCGACAGCCCTTCCCTCTCGAAGGAGGCGACGGATGCCGCGCGCCGGCAGGCCGCCGAGCTGTACGGCCCCGAGTACGTGCCGGGCGCGCCTCGCCTGTACGCCAGCAAGTCGAAGGGTGCCCAGGAGGCGCACGAGGCGATCCGCCCCGCGGGCGACTCGTTCCGCACGCCGGCGCAGGTCGCGGGTGAGCTGAGCGGCGACCAGTTCCGCCTCTACGAGCTCATCTGGAAGCGCACGGTCGCCTCGCAGATGGCGGACGCGAAGGGCTCGACGGCGTCCGTCCGGCTCGGCGCGGTCATCGCCGGCGGCGAGCAGGACGGCAACCAGGCGGTGTTCTCGGCGTCGGGCACCGTGATCTCGTTCCGCGGCTTCCTCGCGGCCTACGAGGAGAGCGCGGACGCCGAGACCGAGGCGGCCGACGGCGCGGCGGCGGCCAAGGAGACGCGGCTGCCGACGATGTCCGAGGGCGACGCGCTCATCGGTACGGACCTGGCCGCCGACGGCCACTCGACCTCCCCGCCCGCCCGCTACACGGAGGCGTCGCTGGTCAAGGCGCTGGAGGAGCGCGGCATCGGCCGCCCGTCCACGTACGCCGCGACGATCTCGACCATCCAGGACCGCGGCTACGTGATCACGCGCGGCCAGGCGCTGGTGCCGACGTGGCTCGCGTTCGCGGTGATCCGCCTGCTGGAGGAGCACTTCGACCGGCTGGTCGACTACGACTTCACGGCCACGATGGAGGAGGACCTCGACCAGATCGCCGCCGGGTCGCGCGAGCGGGTGGCGTGGCTGAAGGAGTTCTACTTCGGCGAGGCCCCGGGCAACCTCGGTACCTCCGACCCGCTCGGCGTGGACAGCGACGGCGGCGGCCTGCGCGCGCTCGTGGCGAACCTCGGCGAGATCGACGCCGCCGCGATCAACTCCGTCGACATCGGCGAGGGCATCCGCGTGCGGGTCGGCCGCTACGGCCCGTACATCGAGGACCTCGCGGCCGAGGTCGAGGAGGGCAAGACCCCGCCGCGCGCCTCGGTGCCCGACGACGTCGCGCCCGACGAGCTGACCGTCGCCAAGGCCCGCGAACTGCTCGCCGCCGGGGCCGACGACGGCCGCGTGCTCGGCGTCCACCCCGAGACCGGCAACCCCGTGATCGCGAAGAACGGCCGCTACGGCCCGTACGTCACGGAGCAGCTCCCCGAGCCGGACCTCGACCCCGACCTGTCGGCCGCGGCGAAGAAGCGGGCGCTGGCCGCCCTGCCCAAGCCGAGGACGGCGTCGCTGCTCAAGACGCAGGCGCTCGACTCGGTGTCGCTGGAGGATGCCCTGCAGCTCATGTCGCTGCCGCGCGTGGTGGGCGTGGACCCGGAGTCGGGCGACGAGATCACCGCGCAGAACGGCCGCTACGGCCCGTACCTGAAGAAGGGCACGGACTCGCGCACCCTGCCGTCCGAGGAGGCCATGTTCACGGTCACCCTCGACGAGGCGCTGGAGATCTACAAGCAGCCCAAGCGGGGACGCGGCCGGACCGCCACGCCGCCGCTGCGCGAGCTCGGCGACGACCCGAACAGCGGCAAGCCGATCACGGTCAAGGACGGCCGGTTCGGCGCCTACGTGACCGACGGCGAGACCAACCGCACCCTGCCGCGCGACGTCACGCCGGAATCCATCACGGCCGAGCAGGCCATCGAGCTGCTCGCCGAGAAGCGCGCCCAGGGCCCGGCCAAGAAGCGCACCACGCGGTCGACGGCGGCCAAGAAGCCGGCGGCGAAGGCCCCGGCGAAGAAGCCTGCCGCCAAGAGGGCGTCGACCTCGAAGAAGTAGCCCGTGCCGGCGTGCGGGTCACTCCGGTGACCTGCACGTCTGACATGCGCACATCGGGATGCCTCGCCAGGCGTGGCCCGCTCACCGGGCGCACGATGGACATATGGCCGACAACGAGCAGAGCATCACGCCGATGACCGAGGACGAGTGCTGGGAGTTCCTCTCGATGCAGCCCATCGGGCGGCTCGGTACTGCCGTCGCCGGGGAGCCCGAGATCTTCCCGCTGAACTTCGCCACGGCGGACCGGACCATCTACTTCCACACGATTCCGGGGACAAAGGTCGCCGAGGTCGCGATCAACGAGAAGGTCGCCTTCGAGGTCGATCAGTGGGGCCCGGAGATCGCCTACAGCGTCGTCGTGAAGGGCACCGCGGAGATCCTGGAGACCGACGCTGACATTGCCGCGGCCGAGTCGACCAACCTGATCAGCTACCTCGACGACACGCGGGACACCTGGGTGCGCATCACACCCGCGCACGTGACGGGCCGTCGTCTCCGGCGCTGATCTCGCCTATTGCAGCTCCGCTTGTAGTAGCTGGAGTCGCAACAGGTCCGTCAGCCGGTCGATGTGGGTGGTCGCGGTTATGGTTGCGGCGTGAACGCACCGGGCTACTTCATCTCCTTCGAGGGCGGCGAGGGTGTCGGCAAGTCGACGCAGTCCCGCCTCCTCGGCGACTGGCTGGCCGACCTGACCGGCCGCGAGGTCGTGCTCACGTTCGAGCCCGGCGGCACCGCGCTCGGCAAGGAGCTGCGGGCCGCGGTCATGCACGGCCAGGACATGGGCCCGCGCGCGGAGGCGCTGATCTACGCGGCCGACCGCGCCCACCACGTCGAGACAGTGGTCCGGCCCGCGCTGGAGCGTGGCGCCGTCGTGATCACCGACCGCTACATCGACTCGTCCATCGCCTACCAGTCGGGCGGCCGCGACCTGCCCGACCACGAGGTGGAGCACGTCTCCCTGTGGGCCACCAAGGGTCTGCGGCCGGACATCACGATCCTGCTCGACCTCGATCCCGGGGCCGCCGCGGCACGTCGCGCCGCCGCCGACGGCAAGGGTGCGCTGGATCGCCTGGAGCGCGCGGGCCTCGAGTTCCACACCCGCGTCCGGGACGCGTTCCTTCGCCGCGCGGCGGCAGACCCGGAGCGCTGGGTGGTCATCTACGCGGGCGCGCCGATCGACGACATCCAGGGGCAGATCCGGGTCGACGTCTCGGCAAGACTCGGCCTCACCCCCGTCGTCACCGAGGCCACCAGCATCGCCGAGCCGGGCGAGTCCTTCGAGGCCGGCGGCGAGAACGCCTCATGACGGTCTGGGACGACGTCGTCGGGCAGGAGTCCGCAGTGGCAGCGCTCCAGGGCGCCGTGGCGAACCCGGCCGCGATGACGCACGCGTGGCTGGTGACCGGGCCGCCGGGATCCGGCAGGTCCGTCGCCGCGCGGGCCTTCGCGGCGGCGCTGCAGTGCCCGCAGGGCGGCTGCGGCGTGTGCCAGGCGTGCACCACCACCATGGCGGGCACCCACCCGGACGTGACGCTGCTGGCCACCGAGAAGGTGGTCATCGCCATCGACGAGGTGCGCGACCTGATCATGACGGCGTCCCGGTCGCCGTCCGGCGGGCGGTGGCGCGTGATCATCATCGAGGACGCCGACCGCATGGCCGAACGCACCACGAACGTGCTGCTCAAGACCATCGAGGAGCCGCCGCCGCACACGGTGTGGGTGCTGTGCGCGCCGTCGGTCCAGGACGTGCTGCCGACCATCCGGTCGCGCTGCCGCGCCGTGGTGCTGCGGGTCCCGCCGCCGCAGGCCGTCGCCGACCTGCTCGTGCGGCGCGACGGCGCGGACCCCGCCGTGGCGCTGAGCGCGGCCCGCGCGGCGCAGAGCCACGTCGGTCTGGCGAAGCGGCTGGCGCGCGACGCCGGGGCGCGCGAGCGGCGCACCGCCGTGCTGAGCATCGCCCGGCGCATCCGCGGCGTCGGGGACGCGGTGCTCGCCGCGGGCGAGCTGGTGGAGGTGGCCAAGGCGGAGGCCGTGTCGGCCACGCAGGAACGGGACGCCGCCGAGAAGGCCGAGCTGCTCCGCGCACTCGGCGTGGCCGACGGCGAGACCCTGCCGCCGCGCCTGCGCTCGCAGCTCAAGCAGCTCGAGGACGACCAGAAGCGACGCGCCACCCGGCACCAGCGCGACGTGCTCGACCGCGCGATGGTGGACCTGCTCTCCCTGTACCGGGACGTGCTCGTGGTGCAGCTCGGCGCGGAGGTCGACCTGGTGAACGCGGAGCTCGCTGAGACGGTGCGGTCGCTCGCCGCGGACTCCACCCCGGAGCAGACGGTGCGCCGGATGGACTCGATCGGGGTCGCGCGGACCCGCCTGGGCGGTAACGTGGCGCCGTTGCTGGCGCTGGAGGCGATGGCGATAGCCCTGCGCCCCCAAGGATGACCGCTCCTGTGAAGATTTCGCGGGGGTGAAGACGAACCACCGCGGCACATTGTCCCAATTGCCGTCCCTGGCTAGAGTGCGGGACGCCCCCAGAGCTTTTCCGTGCGACAAGGAGTCCACCGCCCGATGAGGATCCTCCTGCTGGTCTCAGCCTTCAACGGTCTCACCCAGCGGGTCTGGTGCTCCCTGCGGGAACAGGGGCATGACGTCGGCGTCGAGCTGGCGCCGACCTTCGAGTCCGCCGCCGCCATGACGCGTGCCGTCGAGCGTGCCGACCCGGACCTGATTCTGTGCCCGTTCCTCAAGCACCGCGTGCCCGACACGATCTACGACCGCTGGCCGACCGTCATCGTGCACCCGGGGCCCGTGGGCGACCGCGGCCCGTCTTCGCTCGACCACGCGATCCGCGACGGCCGGGAGCGGTGGGGCGTCACCGCCCTGTCCGCCGTCGAGGAGCTGGACGCGGGCCCGGTGTGGGCCACCGCCGTCTTCGACATGCCCGACCAGCCCATCGCCAAGAGCGCGCTCTACAACAGCCGCGTCGCGGACGCCGCGATGGCCTGTATCGGCGAGGTGGTCCGCAAGGTGGCCGACGGCGAGCGGCCGATCCCGGCGGAGGCCTGCCTGCGGATCGTGCCCGTCGACGGCGAGCTGCCGCTGCTGCGCCGCGAGGACTTCCGCATCGACTGGAGCCGCCCGGCGTCCGAGCTGGAGCGCCTCGTCGCCGCGGCCGACGGCGCCCCCGGCGCCCCGGCGGGCGTGAACGGCCGGTCGATCTGCGTGTTCGACGCCGTGGCGTCGTCGGAGCACACCGGCGCCGCGCCCGGCACGGTGGTGGGCCGCAACCTCGACGCCGTGGCGATCGCCTGCGGCGTCGGCACGCTCTGGGTCGGCTACGCCGCCGAGCTGAGCGGCCGGCGCGGCGCCAAGCTCCCCGCCGCGCAGGTGATCGACGCGAGCAACGCCCCGTTCCGCCGCGTCCCCGACGCCCTGGCCGAGACGACGTACGTGCGCGATGGCGCCGTCGGCTACCTGACGATCCGCTCGTACAGCGGCGCCATGTACACGGAGCAGTGCCGCCGCCTGACGAGCGCTGTCGAGAAGGCCCTCACCGAGGACACCCGGGTGCTCGTCATCAAGGGCACGGAGCACGCGTTCTCCAACGGCATCCACCTGGGCACCGTCGACGCGTCGCCGGACCCGGCCGCCGAGGCCTGGGACAACATCTGTGCGATCGACGAGCTGTGCCTGGCCATCGCGACCGCCGAGCAGCTCACCGTCGCCGCGTTCACCGCGAACGCCGGCGCGGGTGGCGTCATGGCCGGCCTCTGCGCGGACGTGACGCTCGCCCGCGAGGGCGTCGTCCTCAACCCGTACTACGACATGGGGATCTACGGGTCCGAGCTGCACTCGTGGAGCGTCCCGGCGCGCGTGGGGGAGCACCGCGCGTCGCTGCTCCTGTCCCGCAAGCTGCCGATCTCGGCGGCCGAGGCGGCCCGGATCGGGCTGATCAGCGCCGTCGGGCCGCGGGAGTGGGGCGAGTTCACCACCTGGCTGTCCTCGGCCGCCCAGGGCTACGAGGAGCCCGCGACGCTCGGCTGGATGCTCGCCGCGCGCGCGGAGCGCCGGGCGACGGACCGGCCGCTGTCGTACTACCAGACCATCGAGCTGGCCGAGATGGCGCGCGACTTCTTCGACGACCGCAACGCCTTCTCCGTGCACCGCCGGGCCTTCCTGCGCAAGACCGCCGCGGACGCCACCCCGGAGAAGCTGCGCTTCTCCACGGCTCGGGTGTGAGCGCGTAGGACGACTCGCGAAGTAGAGCGCCTGTCCGAGTCTCCCCGGCGACACCGGGGCTGTCTCTTA
>NZ_JBHUUX010000092.1:0-18325 GCF_042670845.1 Promicromonospora sp. NPDC057138
CGTCAGGAGATCGGCAACTCGAGCTGCCGATCTCCTGACGTTCTACCGACCACCCTGGCTCGGGCCTCAGCCCGCCGCCTCATCCTCGGCGGTTCCGTTTCCGGGCGCGGCCCGACGGCGGTCCCGGCGTCCGCGGGCCAGCTCCGTCGCCAGCGCGTCAAGGGGCTGGGCGAACGTGTCCTCGAAGCAGGCGAGCCAGGCGCGGGCGGCGGCCATCCCGGCGTCGTCCACGGCGTAGAGGCGGCGCGTGCCCTCGGCGCGCACCCGCACCAGGCCGGCCTCGCGCAGCACCCTGAGGTGCTGCGAGATCGCGGGCTGGGTGATGCGCACGCGGGCCTGCAACGCCGTGACCAGGGCCCCGGCGGGCTGCTCGCCCGGGGCCAGCAGCTCCAGCAGCCGACGCCGGACCGGGTCGCCGAGCGCCTCGAAGACGCCCGCCCTCGCCGAGTCGAGCACGGCGCCGCCGTCGCGCGCGGTGCCGCCGGGGGGCTCAGCACCGCCGTCCGACCTGGGGCGACGCTCCGGCTCGGGGATGCCCGCCCGGGCGGTCGCCGGCACTCAGGACTCCGGTGGCGTGGTGTAGAACGCCAGGGTGCGCTCTTCGGCAGCGCGCGCCTGGGCGGCGTCCTCCCCGGCGGCGATGGCGGCGTCGGCCCAGGAGGTGCTCGCGAGCCGGGCGAACTCGATGCCCTCGGGCGAGACCGACCAGGCCTGGACCTCGGCCGGGTCGAGGCCGGCGCCGCCGGCGAGGTGCAGGCCGAGCCCCATGAGGCTGAGGTCCCAGCCGACGCCGGTGGCGCCCGGGCCGTACTGCGTCCAGAAGTCGGGGTCGACCTGTGCCTCGTGCACGAGCTCGAGGGTGGTGCCGCCGTCGGCCGGGGTGAGGTGGACGGTGAGCCAGGAGACGGTGTCGCCGAACTCCCAGGTGACCGCGAAGCTCTCGGGCGGGGCGCACCGTTCGACGGTGCCGCCCGCGTTGCCCTCGAGCTGGTAGCGGCCGCCGACCGTGAGGTCGCCGCTGACCGGGAGGAACCAGCGGGGGAGGCGGTCCGCGGAGGTCAGGGCGTCCCAGAGGTCGTCGCGTTCGGCGGCATAGGTGCGGCGGGCGACGGCGACCTTGGTCGGCACGCCGTCCCGGCTGCTGTCGCGAACCTCGCGGCTCACGAGACCGGCGGTGGTGGCGGGGTCGATGACGATGGGCATGCCGGGTCCTTTCATAAGCGGATACTTATGTTATGCCACGGGATCGGGGTGGGGGCAAGCGGTGGAGCGCACGCTCGGGGACTCTCCGGGCGAATAAAAAGTGTGCCAAGCGCCAGGCCGGTCCGGATGTCGGTGAGGCGGAGTAGGTTCCGAACATGGCCCAGATCGCCGTGCTTCCCGCGACCGCCGACCGGTTCGACGACATCGCCCGCGTCATCAACCCGACCGGGCGCGAGCAGGCGTGCTGGTGCATGCACTGGCGCCCGCCGGCCAAGGAGGACGTCACGACGCGCGGCGCCCGCCTGCGCGAGCTGACGGAGCAGGAGCCGGCGCCGGGGATGCTCGCGTACGTCGGCGCGGCAGGGTGCGCGGACGTCGGCGGGACCGACGTCGCCGGTATAGGTGCCGGCGGTATCGGTATGGGCGCTGAGCCGACGACAGGGGAGGGCGCCGAGGTCGCGGGCTGGCTCGGGTTCTCCCGGCGTTCGGCTGCGCGGTCGCTGCAGCGGTCCCGGGTGCTGCCCGTCGGCGAGCCCGATTCCTGGCCCACCACGTGGGTGTTCATGTGCGTGACCGTGCGCGTCGGTTTCCGAAGGCAGGGCGTCGCCCAGGCGCTGCTCGACGCCGGGGTCGACTACGCCGCGGCACACGGCGCGACGGCGCTCGACGCGTTCCCGGTCGAGCCGGAACCGGGCCGCCGCGTGCCCGTGAGCGCGGCGTTCGTCGGCACCGTCGGCATGTTCGAGCGGGCCGGGTTCGACCGGCTGGCCCCGACGGACGCCACGAGCGGCCGCCTGACCCGCTGGCACATGCGGCGCGAGCTCGCGCCGTCGTGAGCTGCCTGTCGCAACGTTCAAGCCGCACCTGAGGGTTGCGCGGGCGCAAGGGTCAAGCGGTACTTGAAGGTTGCCCACTCCGGGGGTCAGGCAGCACTCGAGGGTTGCCCGCCCCGAGGCTCGAGCGGCGCTCGAGGGTTACTCCTCGACCGGCACGACCACGCACAGCTCGAACGTGTCCCGGCCCCGGCGGAGCAGGTATCGCACCCGCTCCGCCGTCGCCTCCGAGGCGTTCTCGTCCTTGTAGCTCCAGCGCACGTCGACCCAGAGCAGGGCGTCGCCGACCTGCTCGACCGCGCGCACCTCCGGCACGGCGGCGACCAGTCCCTCATTCCGGTAGGCGGCGAGCGTGCCGGCGAGCCTGTCGCGCGCGGCCTCGGCGTCGGGCACCACGAGGGACCGCTCGGCCTCGACCACCATGGAGGGGTAGCCGAGGCTGTCCGTCACGGCTTCCAGGTCGCCCGAGCCGAGCGCGACGCCGTACCCGACGAGGAACTTGACCAGGTCGTCCTGGTCATAAGGAGTACTGGTCATCCCCTCACGTTAGGCGCCCGCCTCGTTGAGTGCTGGGTATTTGTCGGTCTGCCCCGTCGAATCCAACAAATAGCCAGCACTCAACGGCGGGAGTGGGCCAGGGCTTGGTCCAGGTCCTGCCAGAGGTCTTCCACGTCCTCCAGGCCTACCGACAGGCGGACCAGGTCCGGCGAGATCCCCGCGTCCTTGCGCGCGACCTCGTCCATGATGCGGTGGGTCAGCGACGCCGGGTGCTGGATCAGGCTGTCCACGCTGCCCAGGCTCACGGCCGGGGTGATCAGCCGCACGGCGGAGACCAGCGCCACCGGGTCGCCGGAGGTCTCGAACGAGACCATCGCCCCGCCGATGCGCGGGTAGTGCACCTCGGTCACCCGCGGATGCTCGGCCAGCCGCCGCGCCAGCTCGGCCGCCGTGGCCGACGCCGCGCGCACCCGCACCGGCAGCGTTGCCAGGCCGCGGAGCAGCTCGTAGCCCGCCATCGGGTGCAGCACCCCGCCCGTCATGAACCGGACCTGCCGCAGCGACCGGGCGAGCTCGTCGGAGCAGGCGATGACGCCGCCCATCACGTCGCCGTGCCCGCCGAGGTACTTCGTGGCGCTGTGCAGCACCAGCGTCGCCCCGAGGGTCAGCGGGCGCTGCAGCACGGGCGTGGCGAACGTGTTGTCCACCAGCAGGGGCACCGGGGCGCAGGCCTCGGCCAGCGCCCGCAGGTCCACCTCGCCGAGCGTGGGGTTGGCCGGGCTCTCGACGATCACCAGCCCGGTCCGGTCCGTGATGGCGGACGCCGCGTCCTCGGGCGACGCCCACGTCACCGAGGCGCCGAGCAGGCCGCAGTCGAGCAGGTGGTCCGTGGTGCCGTACAGCGGACGCACGCCGACGACGTGCGGCTTTCCCGCCGCGACCTGCGCCAGCAGGCAGGCCGACAGGGCCGCCATGCCGCTCGCGAAGGCGACGGCGGCCTGCGCCCCCTCCAGCTCCGCGAGGGCGTCCTCGAACCGGCGCACCGTCGGGTTGGCGACGCGCCCGTACACCGGCGGGCCGCCGTCGTCGTGCCCCGCGGCGAAGTCGTCCAGGCGCTCCGCCTCGGCCACGACGTCGTGCGACGGGTACGTGGTGGACAGGTCGATCGGCGGCGCGTGGAGGCCCAGGGCGGCCAGGTCGTCCTTGCCGGCGTGGACGGCGCGGGTGTTCCAGGAATGCGTGGTCATGGTGGACTATCGGCACTCGCGACGGCCGGCGGTGGCCAGGCGTGCTAGAAATTCGGGCCATGACCCAGAACGTGATCCTCGATTCGGTCGACCGCGCACTTTTGGCCGAGCTGCAGAACGACGGGCGGCTGTCCAACAAGGCGCTGGCGCAGCGGGTCGGCGTCGCGCCGTCGACCTGCCTCGCCCGCACGCAGCGGCTGCAGAACGCCGGGGTGATCCGCGGGTACCGCGCCGAGATCGACCCGGCCGCCGTCGGGCGCGGGCTGCAGGCCATGCTCATGGTGCGGCTGGCCACGCACTCCCGCCCGCTGCTGGGGCCGTTCGTCGAGTGGGTGCGCCAGCTCCCGCAGACCCGGGCCGTGCACCACGTGTCCGGTCCCGACGACTTCCTGGTCCACGTGGCCTGCGCCGGCACCGACGAGCTCCAGCGCCTGGTCCTCGACTTCACGGCCCGCGGCGAGGTGGGCCGCGTGCAGACCGACCTGGTGTTCTCCTCCTGGACCTGCGGCCCGGTCACCCCGGCGGGGTGACGTGTCAGACGTACAGGTCACCGGGGTGATCTGTACGTCTGACACGCGAGCTCGCGGGTCAGAAGGCCTGCGCCATGAGGTCGCCGAACAGGGCGTCCGGGTCGACGTCCAGGCCGCGCGCCGTGAACCAGGTGCACACCGTGCGGACGTCGCGGAGCAGCACCTCGCTCGCGAACGGGTTGGCCACCAGGTCCACGACCTGCGGGAGGTCGATGATGACGAGCCGCTCGCCGTGGGCCAGGATGTTGTACGGCGACAGGTCGCCGTGCGCGAACCCGAGCCGGGCCAGCACGGACATGCCGTGCGTGAGCTGCTCCCAGTACGACTCGAGCAGGTCGTCCGACGGGCGTTCCCGGGTCAGCCGCGGCGCGGCGACCGCCTGGGTGCGCCCGGCGTCGTCGGTCACCTCGGTGCCGATGAACTCCATGAGCACCTCGGTGCCGTCGATCTGCACCGGGTAGGGGACCGGCGCGCCCGCCGACCAGGCATCACGCAGGGCGACGAACTCGGCGTCGGCCCACTGGGTGGCGGAGACCGCGCGGCCCCACGCGGACTTGCGGTCCTCCATGGCGCGCTGGTCGCGCGTCCGGCGCGCCCGGCGGCCCTCGGTGTACTCGGTGCCGCGGTGGAACTGCCCGTGCTCCAGGCTGCGGTACCGCTTCGCGACCAGGAGGCAGCGCTCGGGCTCGCGGATGCGGTCACCGTCCATCGAGGTCGGGTCGCCCGATGCCGGGTCGTCCGACGTCGGATCGGCGCCGAGCGGGACCGCGCGCTCCATCAGGAACGCGTCCGCCTCCTTGCCGGTCTTCAGGATGCCGAGCTCGGTGTCGAAGGCGGCATCACGGGTGACGAGCCAGCCGGGCAAGGGCTCGGGCCCGCGCTGGCCCTTGGCGACGGACCGCCAGGTGGACCAGCGCTGCCCCGGCCCGGGCTGGACGGGGTCGGCGCCCTGCGCGCTGGTGCCGTGTGCGTGCGGGCCGGTCCCGTACGGATCTGCGCCCGGCTCAGCCGTGCCCGGCTCGTCGGCGAGCTCGCCGTCGTAGCCGGCAAGCTCGTTGCCGTACTCAGTGTCGTACTCGCCGACGTCGGACAGGTCCGCCTCGAACGTGCTCGGGTGCGGGCCCTCCAGGTCCTCGCGGCCGACTCGGCCGCGGCCCGACGCGCGAGCGGCCGGCCGGGTGTCGGACCGGTCGCCGTTCGCGGCGCGGATCAGGAGGGACTTCGGTGCTTCGGGAAAACGAGACAAGACAGTGCTCCTTGATGCCGGAGCACGGCCGGATCAGACCCGGGTGCTCCTGGTGACAGTGGCGTCTGCTGCCGCGAAGGCAGCCGCGCGAACGACGTCGTCCATGACTGCCTCCTTCCTGTCCGCACTCTCCGAGTGCCTGGTCCCCGAAGCATCGCGCGGGGAGCGCTTCTCGCTGGGCTGGCCGGTCATCGAGCGCCTCAAGGGTTGACCCGGTGACCGTGCGACGAGCATGCCACGCCCCTGCGCCGGCCCGCACCTGATTTAAGTCAGCTCCAGGGGAGGGCGTTCTCGACCCGTTCCCAGAGCGAGTCGCGGACGTCCTCGGTGGTGTCCTGGACGCCCTGCTCGAGGTCGTCCTGGAGCTGCTCGCGCTGCTCCTGGAACGACTCGCGCGCGTCCTGCGTGACCTGCTGCGTGTAGCCGACGACGCCCTGCACGGCGATCACTATCACCCACACCACGACCACCAGCCAGAACGGCCAGGCGCGCCCGCCGCGGCGCGTCCGCACCGCCCGGAACAGGTTCACGACGGCGGACGTCACGATGCCCAGCAGCGGGATCGACAGCTCCGCCATCCGCGGCGCCCACACCGGGTCGAGGTTCAGCGCGGCCACCGCGAGGTCGCCGAGCGCGACGAACAGCGGCAGCCCGGCCGCGTCGGGCATCGCGTCGAAACCCGGGACCAGGCGCACGAGCTGGTAGACCGCGAGGGCGAGCAGGATCCGCGGGACCCAGCCGATCAGCGCCGCGAACACACCGAGGCCGCCGCCCGAGTCGCGGCGCTCGTCGTCGCGGGCCTCCCGGTCTTTGCGGCGCGACGTCGGCGGGGCCGGCTGCGCCGGCGGCTGGACCGGCTGGACCGGCTGGACCGGTACGTTCGGCTGCGTGCCGATCGGGCCGGTCGGCCGCTGCATCGGGACGGGCGCCGGGGCGGGCGCCGTCCGCGCTCCCGGCGGCGGCCCCGGACGGTACGCGGGTGCCACCTGCGTGGCCTGCTGGTTCGTGACCGGCGTCATGCGCTGGGTCGGGCTGCCGGTCTGCCGGTGGAGGGTTGACGGCGTCGACGGGACGCCGGGGAGCGGCAGGCCGTGGCGCTGCCGGTAGGCGACCCAGCCGTCGTAGTTGTCCGCGTAGCCCTCGGGCGTGAAGGCCGGGATCCAGCGCATCGCGGCCCACAGGTAGTCCTTGATCTCGGCGGGCGCGCGCCCGCCGGCCCGCTGCGGCCCGACGGCGGACAGGTACACGGAGATGACCTCCTCCGCGGCGCCGTCGAACCCGTCGGCGTGCACCTGGTGCAGGCGGCCCATGAGCTGCTGGTCGTAGACCAGGTTGGTGACGGGCTCACCCTGCCGCACCGGGTTGGTCACGAGCGGGCTGGTGGGCGCGACGGTGGGAACCCCGGTGCCGGTGGTCAGCACCTCGGTGACGAGGCCCCGCTCGATGGTGGTGGCGTCGGCGGCGGCGAGCAGCGTCGGGTCGATGCGGGCGCTGTCGGTGGCGAGCTGGCCCACGGTGTGCGACAGATTGTGCAGCGGCGGGCGGTCCTCGGGCCGGTGCCTGGTCATGGCCAGGATGAGCGGCAGCAGGCGCTGGTCGACCGGTCCGACGTCGGCGGGCGTCAGGTCGCGGCCCGCGAAGTTGAGGTCGTTGGGCAGCTCGCCCGTGGCGAGGAAGATCAGCAGGAGGCCCAGGCTGTACACGTCCGAGCGGGCGTGCGGCTTGCGCACGAACAGCTCGGGCGCCATGTACGAGATGGTGCCGGCGGCGTGCGTCGAGGTGGTGGTGCCGTGCCCCTTGGCGATGCCGAGGTCGATGAGCACGTACCGGTTCGGCGCGGCGATGATGTTCGCCGGCTTCACGTCCCGGTGCAGGAAGTGCTCCTCCTGGAGCACCGCGAGGGCGTCGAGCACATCGTTCGCGACGCGCAGCACGTCGTAGGGCTGCAGCGGCCCGTTCGCGGCCACCCGCTGGGCCAGGGTCGGGCCCGGCACGAGCTCCATGGCGAACCAGGGCGTGGACGCCTGGAGATCGGCCATGACGAGCTGCGGGAACCCGCGCCCGGCCAGCCGCTCCAGCAGCGCCGCCTCGCCGACGAACCGGTCCAGCGACCCGTGCTCGGAGTTGGTCAGCACCTTGAGCGCGACCTCGCCGCCCTGCCCGACGGCGCGGTACACGTGCGCGAACCCGCCGTGCCCGAGCGATGCGCCCAGCTGGTACGGGCCGAGGATCTCGCCCGTCGCGGGGATCCGCGACGGGGCAGAGGCCACGGGGGCCGGCACGGGCGTCGGCGGCGGTGCGGAGTACCCCGCGCCGGTGTGTCCTCCGGCGCCCGGATACCCGGGCACGCCCGCCTGCCCGGCCCCGGTGGGCTGGACGATCCGCGTCGGCGCGGTCGGCGGCACCACCCCCGTGGGCGCCGGTGGCGGCGGCACGGCGGCGGTCTGGTCGCCACCCCAGGCCGGCTGGCCGGCGGGGCGTGCGGCCGGCATGCGGGTGGTCTCGTCGGACAAGCAGGGCTCCTCAACAGCGCACCGGAAACTACCGGTTGGACCTGGAAAATCTATCAGCGTCCCGCCGCCCTGCTCAGCGAAGTCCCGGATCTGTGACCCCGTTGCCGGCCGTTGCCCGGCGCGTTACCCGTTGCCGCCCGGCACGGCGTCCTCGAGCTGCTCGGTGACGCTGTCGGTCGCGTTCTGCTTGGCGTCCTCGACGCCCTGCTGAACCTCCTGCTCGACCGATTCCTTCGCGTCCTCCTTGGCGTCCTCGATGCTCTGGTCCACCTGGTCCTGGACGTCCTGCTTGACGTTCTCGGTGGCGTCCTGCGCGTATCCGACGATGCCGCCGACGGCGAACACCACGATCCATGCGACGATCGCCAGCCCGTAGGGCCAGATCGACAGCGACGTGTTCAGCGCGCGGATCGTGTTGAACAGGCCGGCGAGCGCGATGCCCAGCACGGGGATCGTCAGGTTGGCGGCCTGGTCGGACCACTCGGGGTTGAGGTTGAGCATCCCGAGGACGCCGTCGCCGATCCCGCGGAACAGCGGGAACTGCGAGACGTCCGGCATGACGTCGAAGCCGGGGACCAGCCGGACGAGCTGGTAGACGCTCAGCGCGAGCAGGATCCGCGGGATCCACGCCAGCACGGCGCCCGCCATCGAGCCGCCCTGGCCGGGGTCGTCGTCCCGGTCCCGGTCGCGGCGCGGCGTCGGCTGGTCATAGGGGAAGGGCGGGGCACCGGCCTGCTGGCCCGGCTGGCCGAATCCCTGGCCTGGCTGCTGCCCGTACCCCGGCTGCTGTCCATAGCCCTGAGCGGGCTGCTGCCCATAGCCCTGAGCCGGCTGCTGCCCGTAGCCCTGGGCAGGCTGCTGGCCGTAGGCGGCCTGGCCCTGCCCGTAGCCGGGCTCGCCCGGGAAGGCGCCGGGTCCCTGGGCCTGCGTGGGCTGCGCGGTCTCGTAGGGGCGGTACGGACGCGCGGGCGGCGGCGTCGCCGCCCGGTAGTCGCGGCCCTGGTCGGCTCCCTGCTGGGACAGCCCCGACGGGGGCAGTACCTGGGTCTGGTCGCCGTAGGCGCCGCCGGCCGGGGCCGGCGGCATCGCCTGGGTCTGGTCGCCGTACCCGGCGCCCGGGGTGCCGGGGCGCATGACCTGGGTCTGGTCGTAGGTCGCGCCGCCCTGGGGCGGGGTTCCCCGTCTGGATAGCTGTTCCGGGGATCCTGGCGTCTGTTCCGACTGGACCGCCCCCATCCGCTGGGTCGCGGCATACGATGACGGAGCGCCAGGCTGCACGTCCGGATGCCCCGGACGTGCGGGCGGCCGCTGGATCTGCGTGGGGTCGTCCGCCGGAGGGACTCGGCGGGTGGGCTCGTCGGACACGCGGAAAGCTCCTCGGTTGTTGTCCCGGTTTCGACACCTGTTTGCGCGAGAACCTACCAGGTGGGGCGAATGCCCCGTTGGGGTGGCCGGGCGGGCGAACATGTCCGACCCTTGCTTGCGGGGGCGAACCACGCACTGCCGCCGGCCCAGGAACTTCGGAGGAAAAGTATGAGCTCTGACACCGTGCCCCGCTGGCCCCGGATCGACGCGATCGTCCGGGAGGACGGCTCCGGTGAGGTGACGATCGACGGGACCTTCCACCCGATCAGCGCCGGCAGCCTGGAAGAGGCGCGCGTGGAGGTGCTGCGCCGGGTGACGGAGAACGCGGCACGGGTCGGCAGGCCTGTGCGGGCCTCCGCGACCGGGCCCGAGGGGCTCTGGAACCTGATCGTGCACCCGGACGGGACGGTGGTCCCGGAGGAGGACGAGCTCGCCCCGCCGTCGTCCCCGACGCCGCAGGCGCCGCCCGCCTCGGCGGAGCCGATGCCCGGTGCGGCGGGCCAGTCCGGCCAGGCGGACCAGGCCGGGCCGACGGCGCCCGGCCCCGCGTTCGAGGGGATGCCGGCCGTGGGCCTGCCCCCGCGGGCCGAGCCCGGCGCCGACCAGTTCGAGCCGACCGGCCCGGCGGACCAGCTCGCCGCGTCGAACGGCGACGGTCTTGGCCAGACCGGCACGGCGGACCCGCTGGGCGGGGCCGGCGCCGTCGACCAGGACCCCCTCGCCTCGGCGGTCGAGATCGACCCGGACGACACGGTGCGCCGTGTCCCGACGGCGCCCCAGGCGCCCAGCGGTGCCGGTCCCGAGGCGGACGGCGACCCCGGCGTCGCCGACTGGGTGCGCGAGAACGCGGACGGCGTCCCGGGCAGCACGCCTGGCAACCTCTCGGGCAGTGTGCCTGGTGACATGGCGGGCAACGGGGCGCGCTCCGTCTCGGGGCAGGTGAACGCGGCACCGGTGAACGCCGCGCCCGTGAATGGCGCACCCGTGAATGGCGCACCCGTGAACGCCGCGCCCGTGAACGGCGCACCCGTGAACGCCGCTCCGGTGGACGCCGTCCCGACCGCCGGGAGCCCCGGCGCGGGAGCCGGCCTGTCCGCGCCGCCGTCGGACCCGGCGCAGGCCGGTGAGCCGGACGCCCCGCGCTCGCGGCGCGAGGCACGCCAGTCGTTCCTCACCCACCAGCAGGACGAGGACCCGGCCACCCACGGCTTCCGCGGGATGCTGACCCGGATGGGCATCCGGGTCGGGCCGAGCGAGGCGGAACGGGCCGAGCGGGCCGACGAGCGCGCCGTCAGCCAGCACTGGCCCGGGCCGCGCACCATCTCGATGGTGAACGGCAAGGGCGGGGCGGGCAAGACGCCGTCGACGGTGCTGCTCGCCGCGGTCTTCGCGCAGTTCGGCGGCGCGGGCGTGGTCACGTGGGACAACAACCAGACGCGCGGCACGCTGGGCTGGCGCACCGAGCAGGGCCCGCACGAGTCGACGCTGCTGGACCTGCTGCCGCAGACCGACCGGCTCCTGGGCCCGTCGGCGCAGGCCGCGGACCTCGCGCGGTACGTGCACCACCAGACGCGAGACCGGTTCGACGTGCTGCGGTCCAAGCCGATTGCCATGGCGAACGAGCAGCGCATCGAGCCGCAGGACGTGGACGCCATCCACTCCGTGCTGTCGAAGTACTACCGGATGATCCTCATCGACTCCGGGAACGACGAGTCCGACCCCATGTGGCAGCGGATGATCGACCTGACCGACCAGCTCGTCGTCGCCACCACGACGCGCGACGACCACGCGGAGGCCGGGGCGCTGCTGCTGGAGGCGCTCGCGACCCGGGACGGGCGCTCGGCGTACCTGGCGCAGCAGGCGGTGGTGGTGGTGAGCCAGGCCGACCAGAAGGAGTCCGCGGGCGAGCTGGAGAAGGTCGCCGACGGGTACCGCTCGCTGGCTCGCGAGGTGGTCACCATCCCGTTCGACCAGGCGATGGTCGACGGCCACCTGCGCTACGGCGCCCTCCGCCCGGAGACCCGCCGGGCCTGGCTGGCGGCGGGCGCCGCGATAGCGGGCGGCCTCTAGCCGGGGAAGACCGCGACGATCTGGTTCCAGACCGCCATGGTGTCGTAGCCCATCTCGTCCAGCAGCGCCCACACGATGCCGACGATCGCGTAGAGCGACACCGGGATGAGGAAGATCCACTCGCGCACGGAGCCGGCGTCGCCCAGGATCGGCAGCGCGAGGTTGCCGCCGGACTTCCAGAGCATGTCGAACTCGATGCCGCGGCCGTTGCGCATCCAGAACGGGGACCGGAACTTCAGCGGCCACAGCAGCGGCACGCCGGCGGTGGTGATCATGTCGCCCAGGATGTGCACGACGCAGCCGAGCGCCACGCTGAACGGCATCCAGTACCACTCCTCGGGCGCGAAGATCGCGATGAGCACCGCGAGGACGACGGACGTGGTCCACGGCAGGATCTTGGTGTCCCGCGTGATCTTGAGCGCCTTGAGGGCGAACGCGACCAGCAGCACGCACATGATGCCCGGGCCGATCAGGATCGACCCGATCTCCTCGTTGCCCGTGTCGACGCTCAAGAAGCTCAGCGCCCACGCGATCGCCGTGAACACCGCGACGCCGAGGATCGAGTGCGTGCCCTTGCGGTGCCCGCCCGAGACGGTCTCGATGCCCTTGACGACCACGTCCGAGACCGGGGACAGCGAGTTCGCGATCGTGCCGGAGTGGTGGTCGGCGTCGGGCAGCAGCGCGGCACCCGCGCAGACAAGGGCCCCCGCGATGACCCCGGTCTCCGTCACGGGGTACCAGCCGAAGGCGATCGGCGTCGACGCGGTGACTGCTACCCAGGCCGCGGCTCCCGTCGCGGCGTGGTGGCCTCCCATCATGGTGGTGTGTGCTCCAGTTCCCGGGTTTTCCCCGACTCGGCGGACGTCACATGCAGACGTGACGGATATGGCTTGTTTGCCCAGGTTCGTCCTCGGCGGAGCAAACCCTAGCGCGGCCCACCGACACCGCCGGCGGGCATGCCCGAGCTCCTGGTGGCAGGGCCGAGCCAGGGCAGTGAACCAGGTGGGGCGGTCGAACGGGGGGAGGGCGCGCCGAGCGAGCGGTCAGGCGCCCGTCACGTACGCGTAGTGGTGGAAGTGCTGGTCACGCACGAAGCCCTCGGACTCGTACAGCCCCTGCGCCGCGACGTTGTCCCACGCGGTGGCCAGCGAGACGCGGATGGCGCCGGCGTCCTTGGCGCGGCGGCACGTGTCCTGCACCAGCGCGCGCCCGGCGCCCGTCCCGCGCGCGGCGGGCGAGACGAACAGGTCGTTCAGGACCCACGACCGGCTCAGGCTCACGGACGACCAGGTCGGGTAGCTCTGCGCGAAGCCCACCAGCTCGCCCTCGGCGGTGTCCGCCGACGGCGTCTCGCCGTCCTCCGGCGTCAGCACGGCGACCAGGAGCACGCTGTCGCCCGACGCGCGGCGGGCGGCCAGATAGGCACGCGCCTCGGCGTCGGGCACGTCCTGGTCGTAGAACCTGAGGTACTGGCGGAAAAGGTCGACCACGGCATCGACGTCGTCGTCGGTCGCGGGGCGCACATCAACAGACACGCTGGCGATCATGTCAGGCCCGAGGGGGTCGGCGCCATGACCTCCCGCGATACCGGGGCGATCCCGTGCGTGACAAGTGCGTGACAGGCAGGAACACGCCGGAGGCCGGAACGGTTGACAGAGGCGATGAATACCCAGCCACGCTTGTCCGTCCTTGACCTCGTGCCCGTCCGCTCGGGCCAGACCAGCGCCCAGGCCCTCGCGGCCTCGCTCGAGCTGGCGGCGCTCGCCGACCGCCTCGGCCTCGAGCGCTACTGGTTCGCGGAGCACCACAACATGGCGGCCGTCGCGGCGTCGTCGCCGCCGGTCATGATCGCCGCGGCCGCCGCGCGGACTTCCCGCATCCGGGTGGGATCGGGCGGCGTGATGCTCCCGAACCACGCCCCGCTCGTCGTCGCTGAGCAGTTCGCGGCGCTGGAGGCCATCGCCCCCGGCCGGATCGACCTCGGCATCGGCCGGGCCCCGGGCAGCGACCCCGTGGTCACGTCCCTGCTGCGGGCCACCGGTCCGACGGCGGACGTGGACCGGTTCCCGCAGCACGTCACCGACATCCTGAGCCTGATGGGGCCCGACGGCGCCCGCCTGCGGCTGGTCTCGGGCGACATCTACGACGTGCGGGCCACGCCCGCCGCCGGGAGCGTCCCGACGGTGTGGCTGCTGGGCTCCAGCGACTACTCGGCGCGCCTGGCCGCCGAGCTCGGCCTGCCGTACGTCTTCGCGAACCACTTCTCCGGCCAGGGCATGGACCAGATCCTCGCCCTGTACCGGGACGGCTACCGCCCTTCGGCGGAGCACCCAGAGCCGCGCACGTTCCTCACGGCCAACGCGGTGGTCGCGCCGACGTCGGACGAGGCGCACGACCGCGCCCTGCCGCAGCTGCGGCAGATGGCGAGGCTGCGGTCCGGCCAGAAGCTGGGCATGCTCGAGACCGTCGAGGCGGCGGTGCGGGCCACGGCCGACGAGCCCGCGAACGGCATGCTCGCCCAGTCCATCGAGACGATGCGGGAGCGCTGGCTGATCGGTGACGCCGAGCACGTGGCCGGCGAGGTGCGCGGCCTGGCGGAGCGGTACGGCGTCGAGGAGGTCATGGTCGTGCCCGTCGCCGGCTCCCGCGAGGACGAGCCACTGGACGCGACCCCGGGCCGCGCGCAAACCCTAGAACTCCTGGCAACCCACTTGGCTGTGGGCGCGATCGTTGCGCCTAAGACGGGCGTGTAGACGCAACGATCACGCCCACAACCAAGGGTGGTCAGAAGCCTCGGGCTAGCGCAGCGCCCGCCGCCAGCCAGGCGCGGCGGGTGAGCGGCCGCAGCGCGCGGTAGACGAGCTGGCCGTCCACCATGGCCGGGTCGAACGGGATGGTGACGACCTCGCGCGCCAGCGAGCGGTACCCCTGGGCGACGCGCCGCATGTCCGCGGCCGTCGCCTTGGGGTCCGACTGGCTCACGACGACCACCGCCTTGCGCGCCAGCTCGGCCATGTGCTCCCCGCGGTTGGCGAGGGCCTCCAGGAGCAGGGCACCCGCCTCGGCGTGGTCGTCGCGCGTGCTGGTGGCCACCACGAGCTGGTCGGTGTGGTCGATCATCCGCAGCCACATCGGGTCGGACTCGTCGTTGCCGGAGTCGATGAAGATCATCCGGTAGTACTTCGCGAGCACCGCGTGGATCGCGTCGACGTCCTCGGACGAGATGCGCTGCTCGTGCGCGAGCGCCATCGGCTTGGACCGCAGCACGTCGAACCGGTCGCGCGACTGGTGGTGCACGAACCAGGCGAGGTCGGCGAGCTGCGCCGCCGGGCCCAGGAAGTGCTCAGTCTGCGGGATCAGGTCCAGCAGCGTGGACTCGTGCGGGCCCTGCTCCGTGCGCCAGCCGAGCGTGCCGCGCGTCTGGTTGTTGTCCCACGCGACGACGCCGGAGCCGCCGTGCGAGGAGAACACCGCCGACAGCAGCACCGTGGCCGGCGTCTTGCCCGCCCCGCCCTTGCCGTTCACTATCGAGATCGTGCGGGGCCCGGGCCAGTGCTGGCTCACCACCTTCTCGTCCGCGCGCTCGCCGCGCTCGGCCTCGTTCGGCCGCACCCGGAGCCCGATCCGGGACAGCGCGCCCCGGAAGCCCTGGGTGGCCGGCTCGTCGAGCCGGTCCTTGGTCACGAACGACGACCGCCGGCCCTCGCGGCGGGTTCCGTCGGGCGCGGGACCGGGGCCGAACGGGGACTCGCGGTCGGTCTCAGGGGCCGGCGGGCTCCCGGCGCGTCCCATGACGCTCGCCCGGCGGGGCGCGAGGGACTCCGCGGACGGCTGGGGACCGGACGGCGTCAGGCCGGGCAGCGCGCCGGACTGCTGCTCGGCGACCTGGGCGGGCCGGGAGCCCGGCGCCGGCGCCGACGCCGGAAGCGACATCGACGCCGGACCTGCGGCGAGACCCGGCAGCTGCCCCGACATCGGGCCCGGCGCCGGTCTCGCGAGGTGAGCCGGCGCCGGCGCCACCGGCGTCGGGACGCTTGCCCGCCGCGGCGCGGCCTGCGCGGCCTGGGCGGCGTGGGCCGCCTGGGCTGCCTGCGCGGCGCCCGCGCCGCCGTCCTGCACCACGCGGCCGTCCGGGTAGACGGTGAGCCCGGTGAGTCCCTCGGGGCCTTCCGCCTGGACCTCCACGGCCAGCCCGATGCTCGTCGAGTACTCCGTGATCAGGCGCATCACCTCGCTGCGCGCCTCGCCCAGGCTGTTCCCGTAGACCGGCACCGTCTGCCCGTCGACGGTCACCCGTCCTGAGCCGTCGTCGCGCACGACCGCCTCGGCGCGCGGCCACCCCGCGGTTTCGACGCTCACTGCGCGCCCCCTTCTCCGGTCGCCCGACATCGTTGTGGCGTGGGTCATGAACGCGGCCAGGGTACCGGTGACTTTCACCCCTCGTGTTTCGCCTTCCGCTGACCCGCGCCGACGCCGGCGTCCGGGGGGCCTCAGGCGGCCTTCAGGCGGGCGCCGCCGTCCGCCTCGATGACCGTGCCGGTGAGGTTGGGGTTGGTGGCGACGAGCGCGACGACCTCCGCGACGTCGTCGGCGGTCGCGATCCGGCGGGTCGGGAGCTCGCTCGCGACGCCGTCGAAGAACGCGCGCCGGTCGGCGTCGGGGACCATGCCCCACCACGGCGTGTCGACGTAGCCCGGCGAGACGCCGTTGACCCGGACCGGCGCGAGCTCGGCCGCGAGCGGGGCGACGAGGGCTTCGACGGCGGCGTTGACCGCCGCGAGCCCTGCGGTGCCCGGCATGCTGGCGCGAGCCGTGATCGCGCCGAGGAGCGTGATCGACGCGTTCTCGGCGAGGTGCGGCAGCGCGGCGTGCAGGACGGTGAGGTGAGCCCAGAACTTGCCGTCGAAGGCCCGCCGGAGAGCGGCGAGGTCGAGCTCGGCGAGGCGCCCGGCGCCCTCGCTGCCGGACAGCGTCAGCACGAGCCGGCCGACCGGCGCCCGCTTCGCGGCGAGCGAGGCGACGGCGGCGGCGTCCAGCGCGTCGACGACGTGCGTCGCCACGTCCGTCCCCGCGTCACCGAGGGCGAGCCGGGCGTCGTCGAGCCGCTGTGCCGACCGTCCGGCGATGTGCACCTCGTCGCCACGGGCGACGAGGAGGCGGGCGGTGGCGAGCCCGATGCCGGAGCTGCCGCCGATGATGAGCGTGGTTGTCATTGCGAGCCTCCTGATATGTGAAACGGTGCGTGTCCATAAAGGTAGCCCTCATCCGAGAGAATTGCGAACCGCTGCGTTCCCTAAAGGGGTAGGGTGGTCCGCATGACGACGGAACCGACCGCCCCACCGGCGGCCCGGCGCGGCCGCAAGCGGAGCGAGGAGGGCCGCCTCGCGATCCTGACCGCCGCGTACGAGCAGGTCACCGAGGTCGGCTACCACGCCCTCACGATCGAGGGCATCGCCGCGCGGGCCGGGTCCAGCAAGCGCACGGTGTACCGGTGGTGGTCGCACAAGGCGGACGTGCTGCTGGAGGCGCTCAGCGTCAAGGCCGACCTCCGGATCTCGACATCCGACCACGGCTCCTGGGCCGCGGACCTGTCGGCGTTCCTGGCCGACTCCTACGCGCTGGCGCGCGTACCCGGCCTCGCGCCGGTGCTGCGGGCGCTCATGGCCGAGGCACAGATCGACCCCGGGTTCGGGCAGCGGTTCCGGGACGGGTTCCTGACCCGTCGGCGCGCCGCGCTCGCCACCCTGACCGACCGCGCCGCCCGGCGCGGCGACCTGCCGCCGACCGACCCGGAGCTCATCGCCGACATGGTGTTCGGCACGTTCTGGTACTGGCTGCTGGCCCGCGACGAGATCCCGGCCGATGCGCTCCTGGACGGGCTGACCGACCTGCTCACGGGGCCCGCGAACCCCCCGGGCGGGGGCGCGCACGAGAGCACACGAGACACTCGAGACACTAAGGAGCACTGATGACGACACGCGTGATCGCACTGACCGGAGCGACCGACGGCCTCGGGCGTGCGCTCGCGGCACGCCTCGCGGACCGGGCTGACCACCTGCTGATCCTGCACGGCCGCAGCGCCGAGCGGCTGGCCGCGCTCCGTGACGACCTGCGCGGCCGCGCCGCCGAGGTCGCCACGGTGCGGGCGGACCTGTCCGAGATGGCGCAGGTGCACGTGCTCGCCGCCGAGATCGGCTCGCTGACCGAGCGCCTGGACGTGCTGGTGAACAACGCGGGGATCGGCGGTGGCGAGCCCGACGGCGTGGACCGGCGGCTGACGCCCGACGGCAACGAGCTCCGGTTCGCGGTCAACTACCTCGCGCCGTTCGCCCTCACGCGCGACCTGCTCCCGCTGCTGCGAGCCGCCGCGCCCGCGCGCGTGGTGAACGTGGCCTCCCTGGGGCAGGCGCCGGTCGACGTCGACGACCTCGCCTTCGAACGCGGCTACGACGGGAAGCGGGCCTACGACCGGTCCAAGCTGGCGCTGATCGCCGACGGCTTCACGCTGGCGAGCGAGCTCCCGGCGCGGGAGGTCACGGTGAACAGCCTGCACCCCGGCACCTACATGCCCACGAAGATGGTGCTGGAGAGCGTCGGGCACAGCATCGACTCGCTGGAGACCGGCGTCGAGTCGACCCTGCGGCTCATCGAGGACCCGGAGCTGGACGGCGTCACCGGACGCTTCTACGACCGCCTCCGGGAGGCCCGGGCGCTGCCCGACGCCTACCGCCCGGACTTCCGCGACCGCCTCCGCGCGGCAACCGAGAACCTGGTAGCGATGTAGGTGGTCGGCAAAAGGTCAGGTGATCGGCAACCCGAG
>NZ_JBHUUX010000093.1:0-17994 GCF_042670845.1 Promicromonospora sp. NPDC057138
CGACAGGCTCGACCACCGGTGGTCGAGCCTGTCGAGACCCGGACAGGCGCTCTACCTCGCGGTACCGGGGGTACCAGGGTGTACCGGGAGGGTCAGCCCGTCACCCGGATGTACACCGGGTTGTCCTGCCACATCTCGACATAGTGCACGGGGACGCCCTCCTGCTGCGCCTCCACGACCATTCCGTTGCCCGCGTAGAGCGAGACGTGACCCGAGGTCCACACGATGTCGCCCGGCTGGGCGTCCGCGGCGGAGACCTGATATCCGACGGTCGACATGGAGCTCGAGCTGTGCGGAAGGCTGACCCCGAGCTGGGCGTAGACGTACTGGATCAGCCCGGAGCAGTCGAAGCCACTGGGGGAGGCTCCGCCCCACACGTAGGGCACGCCGACATACTCGAGGGCGAGGTTGACGGCCTGCTGGCCGAGGTCGGCGGAGTCCTCCACCGCGGCGGCGGCCTCTGCCTCCGCTGCGGCCTCGGCCTCGGCGGCCGCCTCCGCGGCGGCTGCCGCCTCTGCCTCGGCCCGGGCCTTGGCCTCAGCTTCCGCCTTGGCGCGTGCCTCTGCCTCCGCCTTCGCCTTGGCCTCGGCGATGCCCTTTTCGGTCTCGGCGTACGGCGTCACGGACACGCGTCCGCGCTCGGTCGAGAAATCGGCGTCCTGCGTGACCTTGACCTTGGTCACCAGATTCTCGGCGAACCCGACCCGGGTCGTGGTGTCGACGGTGTTGCTGACCGGCGTGGCATTCGCCAGCGTGGTCTGCGTATGGGTCTCGGCGGGCGCGGTATGCGCGGTCTGGGTGAAGACCGACGCCAGCATGCCGGACGTGACGACCGCGATGGCGCCGGTACGGGCGGCATTCTCGGCTGCGGTCTGGGACAGTGCGGTGAAGGGGGTGAGTGCGGGGCCGTCGGCGCGGTGCCTGCCCCGATAGCTGGGGCGGTTTGCCTGGTCGTCCGCCCAGTCGTGGGTGCGGTCGGTGAGTACGGTCACCAGTGATCTCCTCGGACGCCTACGAGGTGAGCTGTCGGGTTCGGATGGGGAGTTCAGTTCACCCGGCCTCGCAAGAGGCTTCACCCCGAGGACACTCGCGTGCCCGGCTTACCTGGTTCCCCCGCCCCTGTCACGTCGTAGCTGCTCAGGACCGGTGACAGGGCTCGGCGTCCGGACCTGGACCCCACCGTTGCTGGCGAGGTGTCATGACCGTACCCGCCTTCCCTTCGAATGTCACGATTAGGTCACATAGCGTCCTGTGATGGAACGTTCTTGGCAATGAGTGCCCCGTGCCACCATGTCCCGTATGGACGATTCCACGCGCTCCCGGTATGACGTCGTCGTCGTGGGCGGCGGTCACAACGGCCTCACCGCGGCGGCCTACGCGGCCCGCGCGGGCCGCTCCGTCCTCGTCCTGGAACGCGCGGACCACGTCGGCGGCGCCGCCGTTTCGGCCCGGCCGTTCGCGGGCGTGGACGCCCGGCTGTCGCGCTACTCCTACCTCGTCTCGCTCCTGCCGCGGCAGGTGGTCGCCGAGCTCAGGCTCCCGATCACGCTGCGGCGTCGCCGCTGGTCGTCGTACACCCCGGTGGGCGACGGCGGCCTCCTCGTCGACACGCGGGACGACGGCGCGACGCGCGCCTCGTTCCGCCGCCTCACCAGCTCGGACGCCGACTTCGAGGCCTGGGGCCGCTTCTACGCGACGACGGCCGAGGTCGCCCGGCTGCTCGCGCCCACGCTCACCGAGCCCCTGCTCCCGCGGTCAGCGGTGCGCGACCTCGTGGTCGGCGGCGCGGGCGAGGCGGCCTGGCGCACCCTCTTCGAGGAGCCGCTGGGTGAGGTGCTGCGCGCCACCTTCGCCGACGACGTCGTGCGCGGCATCGCCGCCACCGACGGCCTGATCGGCACGTTCGCCGACGTCGACGAGCCGACCCTGCGGCAGAACCGCTGTTTCCTCTACCACGTCATCGGCAACGGGACCGGCGACTGGGACGTGCCCGTCGGCGGCATGGGCGCGGTCTCGGGCGCCCTGCACGACGCCGCTGTGGCCGCCGGCGCGACGATCGTCACCTCCGCGACCGTCACGGCCGTGGACCCGGGCGCCTCGGGCGTAGAGGTCGCCTGGTCCGACGCCGCCGGCCGCACCCGGGGCGTGACGGCCGGGCACGTGCTCGCCGGGTGCGCCCCGGCGGAGCTGGACCGGCTGCTGGGCGAAGCCGGCGGGGGTGGCGACGCCGGCTCGGGCACGTCGAACGCTGCACCGAACGCTGAGGGCGGGCTCCCGGCGTCGTACCCCGAGGGCGCCCAGCTCAAGGTCAACATGCTGCTGACGCGCCTGCCCCGGCTGCGCGACGACGTCGACCCGGTCGCCGCGTTCAGCGGGACCCTGCACGTCAACGAGTCACTGACCCAGCTCCAGGCCGCACACGCCCAGGCCGCGGCCGGGCGCATCCCCGACCTGCCGCCCAGCGAGATCTACTGCCACACGCTCACCGACCGGACCATCCTCGGCCCGTCGCTCGCGCCGACGGAGGCCCAGACCATCACCCTGTTCGGCCTGCACATGCCGGCGCGGCTCTTCCGCGCCGACCCCGACGGCGCCCGCGACCAGGCGCTCGCGGCCACGCTCGCATCCTTGAACACCGTGCTGGCCGAGCCCATCGAGGGCGTGCTCGCCCTCGACGCCGACGGCGCCCCCTGCCTGGAGGTGCGCACCCCGGTCGACCTGGAGGGCGACGTCGGGCTGCCGGGCGGCCACATCTTCCATCGCGACCTGAGCTGGCCCTTCGCCGAGTCCGACGACGACGCCGGGCGCTGGGGCGTCGAGACCGCCCACCCGCGCGTGCTGCTGGCGGGCGCCGGGGCGCGCCGCGGCGGGGGAGTGAGCGGGATCCCGGGGCGGGCCGCCGCGATGGCCGTGCTCTCGAGGTAGGACCCGGCGTCTGAAGTAGAGCCCGGCGTCGTCTCGACCCCGGCTGGCTGCCTAGCGACGCTCGGCGACCCGGCCCAGCAACGCCATGAGCTGTCGCAGCTCGCTGCTCGTCAAGGCCGCCAGCGGGGTCTTCTCCAGCGCGACATGGACCAGCTCCTCGCGCACCTCGCGGCCCTTGGCGGTCAGCACGAGCACGCGTGAGCGCCGGTCGTTGGGGTCCACGACCCGCTCCACCAGGCCGCGGCCGGCGAGCTGGTTGGTGATGAAGGTCAGGTTCGGCGCGTTGCAGTACAGCCGCTCGGTCATCACCTTCATCGACGGGGGCGGCTCGTCCGGGTCGATGGCCCATAGCGCCTGGAACGTCGCCGCCGTCATCTGGTGCTGGGCGAGAGCCTTCTCGATCTGGTCGCTGGTCCGCATCCAGATGTCGTGGGTCGCGGCGACCACCGCGGTGAGCTCTGGCGTGGTCATGCCGCTCATCCTAGCGATGTTTCGAGTCTCGAAGTAATCGTGCTACGTTCGGGATCGAAATACTTCGATGCTCGAAATAATGGAGGATCCTGTGAGCGACGACTTCCGCGACGTCACCGCGCTCGTGACCGGCGCGTCCAAGGGGCTGGGGCGGGCCTATGCGCTGGAGCTGGCGCGCCGGGGAGCCCGGCCGATCCTGCTGGCCCGGTCGGAGGGCGACCTGCGCACGCTCGCCGCGGAGATCCGCGAGCGGCACGGGGGGCCGGAGCCCGAGGTGGTCGCGGGCGACCTCGCCACCCCGGGCGGCCCCGGCCGGATCCTGGATCAGCTCCGCGAGCGTGGCCTCACCGTCGACCTGCTGCTCAACAACGCGGGCGCGGGCGGCGCCGGCCCGTACCTCGACCGCCCGCTCGGGCCGCAGCTGAGCGCCGTCGGGCTCAACGTCGTCGGCCTGCTCGCGCTGACCCATGCCCTCGGGGCCGACATGGTCGCCCGCGGCTCCGGCGGCATCATCAACGTCTCGTCCACCGCTGCGTTCCAGCCCATGCCGTTCCAGGCCACGTACGCCGCGACCAAGGCGTTCGTGCTCTCCTTCACCGAGGCGCTGGCCGGCGAGCTGCGCGGCACCGGCGTGCACGTCATGGCCGCCCACCCCGGCGCCATCGCGACCGGCTTCTTCGACGGGACCACCGCCACCATCGACGCCCGGTTCAGCGACGCACCGGACTACGTCGCCGCCCGGACCCTGGACGACTACTCCCGCCGGCGACCCGCGTCCTATCCCGGCCGGGCCGTGACGCGGGCCATGACTTGGGTCCCGCGCCCGCTGCCGCGGACCGCCGTCGTCCGGCTGGCCGGCGCGCTCAACCGACGCCTGCGCTTCCACGAGGTGGTCGACGTCGCCTGAGCTCTGTTCGCCGCCCAGCCGCCGCCCGGCCCCGATCGACCACAGCACTTGCTGCCAGAAGGGTGTCCGGCCTGGCAGCAGCTGCTGTGGTCAACGTGGCCTGGCAGAAAGTGCTGTGGTCAACTTTGGCGCTAGGACGGCGGGGTCTCCTGGGCCGTTGACCAGGCGTAGGCGCTGTTGGTCGCGAGGAGGTGCTCGTGGCTGCCGCGAGCCGCGACCGTCGCCGGGGTCGCACCCGCGATCGTCGCGGGCGTGCCGTTCCCGAGGAGCAGCACCTCGTCGGTGGCCGCCAGCGGAGTGAGGCGGTGTGTCGCCAGCAGCACCGCCCGCCCGGTCTCGCGGGCGTGGTCGGCGAGCGTGCGCACCAGCGCGTCGGCGGTCTCGCCGTCCAGGTGCTCCGCCGGCTCGTCCACGAGCAGCACACGGGCTGGGGCCAGGAGCGCACGGGCGACCAGGAGCCGACGGCGCTCGCCGCCCGAGACCGCCGCCGCGTCCGTGCCGATCACGGTGTCCAGGCCCGCCGGGAGCGCGTCGAGCCAGACCCCCAGCCCGACTGCGCCGAGGGTGGCCCGGGCCTCGCCGGGCGTGACGTCGCCGCGCGCGACCCGCAGGTTCTCCAGCACGGTGGTGTCGAACACATGCCCGTCCTCGGCGACGAACAGCGCGCCTGAGCGCTCGGTCGGCACTTCGTCAGGAGATCGGTCGCCCGGGGTGCCGATCGCCTGACCTTCTGCCGACCACCCGGCGGGGCTCGCCGCGGAGCCGGCCAGCGGCGGGATCAGTCCCGCCGCCGTCATGAGCAAGGTCGTCTTTCCGACGCCGGAGGGGCCGGCCAGCGCCACGACCGACCCTGGCCGCAGCGTGAGCGACACCCCCTCGACGACGGTACGCGGCGAGCCCCCGGCGTCGGGCCAGCCGGCTGCGACGCTGTCGAGCACGAGCAATGCGTCGGACGTGTCAGACGCCGAGGTCACCCGAGTGACCTGTGCGTCTGACAACTGGTCGGACGCGGGTGACGGCGTGTCCGGGAGCGCCGCCGGCAGCAGATCCAGCAGCCGGCGCGCCGCCTCGCGCGACCGGTGCAGCTGGACCGCGGCGGCGGGGAGTCCCGCGGTGGCCTCGAACACGGCCAGCGGCGTCAGCACCACCACCGAAAGCGCCTCCACGGACAGCGAGCCCGCCAGCGCCGCCGGGATCCCCAGCGCCAGCGAAGCGAGCACAGCAAGGCCCTGCGCCAGTGCCCCCAGGGCGGCGGCGAGCCCGGAGGTGCGCGCGCCGTCGTCGGCGACGGCGGACAGGCGCGCGTCCGCCGCGTCCAGATCGGCCAGCCGCGCGCCGAACCGGCCCGACACGCGCAGGGGCGCCGACTCCTCCAGGATCTCCAGGGACAGCGCAGTCACCTCGCCGCGGGCGGCCGCTCCTCGCGCCTCGGTCCGGGCCGCCGCCCGCGCCGCGAGCCACGGCGTCACGATCCCCGCCAGCACCAGGCAGAACGCCAGCGCCACCCCGGCGGCCGGAAGCAGGACGCCCAGCAGGATCACCGAGCCGAGCGACGTCACCACCGCGACCCCGGCCGGCACGACGGCGCGGACCACCACGTCGCCGACGTCGTCCACGTCCTGGCCGATCCGCGCCAGGAGCTCGCCCCGCCGCACCGTGACCGGGCGGTCGTCGGCGGCGAGCCGCTCATACAGGTTGGCGCGCAGGGCGGCCATGCCCCGCAGGGCGACGTCGTGCGAGGCCAGGCGCTCGCAGTAGCGCAGGACGCCGCGCCCGATCCCGAAGGCCCGCACCGACACCACGGCCACCGAGAGGGTGAGCACGGGCGGCATCTGCGACGCCCGCGCGATGAGCCAGGCGGCGACGGCGGCCAGGCCGATCGCGCAGGCCAGGGCCAGGACGCCGAGCCCGATCGCGGCGGCCACCTTGGCCGGCCGGACCTCCAGCAGCGGCAGGATGCGCCGCAGCGGGTCGCGGCGGAACCCCCGGGCCGCGTCGCGTGTCACGGCGGGGGCCACGTCCCGTCCCGATCCGCGTGTCGCGGTCGGCCCCTCGTCCCGTCCCGAGTCCTGGGGCAGCGTGCCGCTCATCGTGCCTCCCGGTCCGTCGCGAGGTCTGTCGGGACGACGTCGGCCCCCGAGTCGATCTCGAGACCTCCCGCGGGATCCGCCGCCGCCCGGACGTCGATCACCTGGTCCGCGAGTCCGAGCAGCGACGCCCGGTGCGCGACGACGAGCACGGTCCGGCCGGCGTCGCGCCAGGCGCGGACCGTGTCGAGCACCGCCTGCTCGCCGCGGGCGTCGAGGTGCGCCGTCGGCTCGTCGAGGATCACGAGCGGCCTGGCCGCGGCGTCGTCGAGCAGGGCGGAGGTCAGCGCGACGCGCTGGCGCTGGCCCACGGACAGCCCCACGCCACCGAGCCCGACGCGCGTGTCCCAGCCCTCGGGCAGCGACTCGACGACGACGTCCAGCCCCGTCAGCCGCGCCGCCTCGTCAAGCGCCCGGCCGGTGCCGGTGCCAGTGCCGGTCCGGGCATGAGCGTCGCCCCGCGCCCCGCCCTCCAGCACCACGTCCCGCAGCCGCCCCGGCGGGAGCGACGGCCGCTGCGGAACCCAGCTCAGCCCGGCCCACCAGCCCTCCACCCCGCCCGGCAGATCCGCCAGGGAGCGGAAGCCGCCGTCGGGCGCGACGAGCCCGACGCGCCCGGCGTCGGGCGCCAGCAGCCCGAGAGCCACGAGCACGACCGTCGACTTGCCCGACCCGCTGGGCCCCCGCAACGCGACGACCCGCCCGCCCCCGGAACCACCCGACCCGAGCGGAACCCGAGCCGACAACCCAGCAGGCGCAACCACCCCCCGCCCCGCAGCCCGCACGGAAACCCCCTCCAACACCAGCGACCAACCCCCGACGAGCGAGCGTGAGCGAGGCGGCGGGGGGACATCCTCACCCTCCGACCGGTCTGTACCAAGGGGCCCGAGCAGCGCAAAAACCCGAGAAACCGCAGCAACCCCGTCAACCGAAGCATGAAACTCAGCCCCGACCCGCCGCAGCGGCAGATACACCTCAGGCGCCAGCACCAGCACCGCGATCGCCGGCTGCAGCTCCATGGCGCCCTCGACGAGCCGCAGCCCCACGCCGACCGCGACGATCGCCACCGACAGCGTCGTGAGCAGCTCCAGCACCATCGAGGAGAGGAACGCGATCCGCAGCGTCCCCATCGTGGCCTTGCGCGAGGCGTCGCCCAGCGCGCGCACCCGCTCGCCCGGCCCGAACGACCGTCCGAACGCGCGCAGGGTCGGCAGCCCGGCGACGAGGTCGAGCACCTGGGAGCCCAGCCGTTCCACGGTGGCGAGACGCCGCTCGGACGCCCCGGCCGTCAGCCGCCCGACCAGCACCATGAACACGGGCACGAGCGGCAGCGTCACGATCACGATCACCGCCGAGACCCAGTCGAGCCCCAGCACCACGCAGACCAGGGCTGGCGTGACCAGCGCCGTCAGCACGAGCTGCGGCACGTAGCGCACGAGGTACGGCTCCAGCGCGTCGAGCCCGCGCGTCGCGAGGGTGGCGACCTCGGCCTCCGGGCTCGCCCCATGCCCATTGCCCGACGCCGGAGCCCGGGTCCCGCCGGCCGCCGTCGGAGCCGCGGCCGTGCTGCCCAACGACGTACCCGCGCCCGCCCGGGGCCCGCGCAGCGCCCACGCCTCGACGACGGCGCGCCGCAGCTCGGCGATCGTCCGGGCAGCGGCGCGCAGCGCGTACCGCTCCTGTGCCCACGCGACGCCCGCGCGCCCGGCGACCACGAGCGCCAGCCCCGCGAAGGACCACGCCGCCGTCGGACCGGGGCCCTCCCCGCGCACCACCGGCGCCAGCAGAACCGCGATGAGCAGGGCCTGCGCCACGATCAGGCCGGCGGCGGCGACCCCGAGCCCGACCGTGAGCGCCACGTACCACCGGGCGGCGCGCACCTGGCGCAGCAGCTGGGGGTCGAGGGGTTTCATGTGGATCTGCTCGCGTCCGGGTTCAGAACGCCGACTCCTTGATCTTCTTCCAGGTCAGCCCGGCGGGGGCGGGGATGTGGTCCACGGTCAGCCTGCGCCGGAACACCCAGTACGTCCAGCCCTGGTACAGGATCACCAGGGGAGTGAGGAACGCCGCCACCCACGTCATGACGGTCAGCGTGTACGGGGTCGAGGAGGCCTCCGCGATGCTCAGGGAGGGGCCGTCGCCCAGGCCGGGCATGACGTCGGGGAACATCGACCCGAAGATCAGCACGACCGCGGCGACGATCGTCACGGCGGAGAGCCCGAACGCCCAGCCCTCGCGCCCGGCGCGGTTCGTCAGCACGACGCCGACCAGGGCCAGCGCGGCGACCGCCACGACCGCCCACGTCCAGGTGACCGAGAAGGCGACCTGGGCCCAGACCGCCCAGCCGCCGGCTACGAGCAGGGCGGCCACCGCCAGCACGCCCGCGAACCGGCGGGCGCGGGCCCGGATCTCGCCGTCGGTCTTGAGCGCGACGAACACGGAGCCGTGCAGCAGGAACAGCACGAGCGTCGTGGCGCCGCCGAGCAGCGCGAAGGGGTTGAGCAGGGCCCAGAACCCGCCCACGTACTGGTGTGCGTCGTCGAGCTGGACGCCGCGCACCAGGTTCGCGAACGCCACGCCCCACAGGATGGCGGGCACCCAGGAGCCCACCTGGATGGCGATGTCGCAGCGGCGCGCCCAGACGGCGTCGGCGATCTTGCCGCGGTACTCGAAGGCGACGCCGCGCACGATGAGCGCCACCAGGATGAGGAGCAGCGGCAGGTAGAAGCCGGAGAACAGGGTGGCGTACCACTCGGGGAACGCCGCGAAGGTGGCGCCGCCCGCGGTGAGCAGCCACACCTCGTTGCCGTCCCAGACCGGCCCGATGCTGTTCACCAGCACGCGCCGCTCCTTCTCCCGGTGCGCGGCGTCGCCGCGCGGGAGCAGCGACATCAGCATCCCGACGCCGAAGTCGAAGCCCTCGAGCACGAGGTACCCGGTCCACAGAATCGCGATGATGAAGAACCACACGAGTGCGAGGTCCACGGTCACGTCCTTTGTCAGTCTTGGGTTCTGGCGGCTTGGGTTCTGCGGTGGTCAGACGGCGGTCAGTAGGCGAACGAGAGGGGCCGGTCGGTCTCGTCGTCCGCGGCCTCGGGCGACTCGTCGCGCACCGTGGAGGGGACTCCCTCGATCGCGTACCGGTGCATGAGCCGGTACCAGACCACGGCGAGCACGCCGTAGAGCAGGGTGAACACGATCATCGATGTGAGCACCATGCCGGGGCTCACCACCGTGGAGACGCCGCGCATGGTGAGCAGCCGGACCTGGTCGATGCCCGTGGGGTTCGGGGCGACCACCCACGGCTGGCGTCCCATCTCGGTGAAGATCCACCCGAACGACGAGGCGATGAACGGGGTGGGGATCGCGGCGATCCCGAGGCGGGCGAACCACGGGTTGTCGCTGACGCGGCCGCCGCGGGTGAACCAGAGCGCGGCAAGGGCGAGCAGCGCGGATCCCGCGGCGAACCCGATCATGAGCCGGAAGCTCCAGTAGGTCACGGCGAGGTTCGGCGTGTAGGAGATCGCGTTGCCGGCGTCGTCGGTCTCGCCGAACCGCTGGGAGTAGTCCTCCTGGACGTCGTTGACGCCGGGCAGGAAGCTCCCCGGTCCCGAGAAGCTGCCGGTGCCGAGGTAGCTGGCCAGGCCGGGCACCTCCAGGATGTGCCGCACGCCCTCGCACGAGTTCGACAGGTCGCCGATCGTGAGGATCGAGAAGTTCGCGGCCTCCTCGCCCTCGCACAGCGCCTCGGCCGACGCCATCTTGCCCGGCTGCTGCTCGAACATCAGCTTGCCCTGGACGTCACCCGTCAGGGCGACGCCGGCGCCGGAGATCAGCATGACCACGGTGCCCAGGATCACGGCGGGGCGGTAGACGTTCCGGGCGAGCTCGACGGACTCGGCCTGCTTGGTCCGGGCCAGACGCACCATCCACCACGCCGCGATCCCGGCCACGAACGTCCCGGCCGTGAGGAACGCGGCCGACACGGTGTGCGGGAAGGCCGCCCACAGCGTGTTGTTGCCGAGGATCGCCCAGATCGACTCCATCTCGGCGCGGCCGGTCTCCGGGTTGTAGACGGCGCCCACCGGGTGCTGCATCCACGAGTTAGCGGCCAGGATGAAGAGCGCCGACAGGTTCACCGCGACGGCGACGGCCCAGATGCAGGCCAGGTGGACGCGCTTGCTCAGCCGGTCCCAGCCGAAGATCCACAGGCCGAGGAACGTCGACTCCACGAAGAACGCCGCGAGGGCCTCCATGGCGAGCGGGGCGCCGAACACGTCGCCGACGAACCGGGAGTACTCGCTCCAGTTCATCCCGAACTGGAACTCCTGCACGATGCCCGTGACGACGCCGAGCGCGAAATTGATCAGGAAGAGCTTCCCGAAGAACTTCGTCAGCCGCAGCCACCGCTCGTTCCCGGTGCGGACCCAGGCCGTCTGCATGATGGCCACCAGCGGCGCGAGGCCGATCGTGAGCGGCACGAAGATGAAGTGATAGACGGTGATGATGCCGAACTGCCAGCGTGCCAGGTCGAGGGCTTCCACTCCGGGCTCCCGTGATCTCTCCGAACGGCTCTGTCCCTCTGGACGCTAGGCCTGATCCAGCAGGTCCGCGCGGTGCCGCGGGGTGAGTCCGTCGCTTGTGAATGTCTTCACAAGGCACTCTACACGCAGCCGGACACCGCTCTGCTCGTTTGCCGGTGGGGCGTATGCCACACCTCCGGCTCTGGCCCACACACCCGTGTGAGTGAAACCAGCCCGGACGACGCAGGAACCCCCGTTCAGGCCGCACCAGTGGCCTGAACGAGGGGCGCCCGAGAAGGGCGGTGCCCGTGAACAACCACAGTTCACAGACACGCTGTGTGCGATACTGGACGAACCCGCGTAGGCCCACATCCCTGCGCGGCCTGCAGAGTCCATCACTGCCCGCGATCCGCACGCGGTGCCGCAGTCACGACAGAACGTGGCCGCAGGCGTCCGCGAAGATCACAGGAACAGGGCCGCAGCCGAGACTTCCGTTCGGGTGTGTCGCTTCGCCGCGATGCGCAGCCGGACGACCGACCGCCTGGCGGTCCGCGTGGTGTGGGGCGGACGCCGGCTACAGGAGCACCTCACGTGACGCCTTCCAGCACCACCGGTTCGACCATCGGGTCACAGGATGATCACGACGCACCTGAGGCGAACGCCCAGGTCACCACTGGTGGGGAGGCTCCGGCAGACACGACGCCGGCCAAGCGCCCGCGTCGTCGGGCCACCCGGTCCGTCGTCTCTACGGCTGCCGTGGAGCCCATCGTCGTCGGCTCTGCCGGCGCCCCCGAGACCCCGTCCGGCGCCCAGCCGGTGACCACGGCCGGTACCGCCGCCGTGGCCACCCCCGCCGCCTCCGCGCCCAGCGAGTCCACCGCCAAGCGCCCGCGTCGCCGCGCCACGCGCGGCGTCTCGTCGCCCGCGCCCGCCCCGGCCGAGCCGACGGCGGCCGCCGAGGCCGTAGCCGTCGAGCCCGCCCCCGCGAGCGAGCCGGTCCGGACTGAGACGGAAATCACTGCCGAGGCGACGCCGGTCGCGGAGCCCGAGGCTGCGGAGTCGGAGGCGGTGGAGCCCGCGCTCGCCGACACCGCTGTTGCGGAGGCCGAGCCGGAGCCGGCCGAGCCCGAGGTCACGCCCGAGCCCGAGGCCGCCGCCGAGGAGCCGGCCCCGCTCGACATCGTCCTGCCTGAGCCCGTGGAGCCTGCCGAGGCGCCGGCCCACGAGGTCACCAGCCTCGACGACATAGTCCTGCCTGGCGGCCCGACGGGGGAGCCCGAGCAGACGGCCCCGAAGCGCCGCACCCGCAGGAAGGCGGAGCCCGCCGCCGAGCCGGCAGCGGACGCCGCCGAGGCCGCGCCCAAGCGCGCCCGTTCGCGCCGCAGGCCCGCCGCAGAGTCGGCTGTGGAGCCGTCCGCCGAGCCGACGCCGGTCGAGGAGGCCCCGGCCGCGCCCGCCGCCGAGGCACCCGCCCAGGAGGCCCCGGCCGAGCAGGCCCCGAAGACCCGCGCGCGCCGTAGCCGCCGCGCGACCTCCGAGCCGGCCGAGGCGCCCGCCGCCGAGGCCCCGGCCACGCAGGCCCCGGCCTCGCCCGCCGCGACGACGTCGGGCACGCGTGTTCCCCGTCTCGCCACGACGGCGCTGCTGTTCCAGGCGCCGGACGACGCGGCGGCGCGCCGTTCGCGGCGTGCCCAGGCTCCCGCCGGGCCGCCGCGCCCGCAGGACCTGACGCCGCAGTTCGCGCGCCCCGTCGCCCGCCCGGTCGAGCCTGAGCGCGAGGCGCCCGCGCCCCGTGCGGCGGAGCCCGTCGCCGAGCGGCCCGCCGAGGCCGAGACCAGGACCGAGGCCGCGCCGGAGACCCCCGCCGCGCCCCGGACGCGGAGGTCCGGCTCGCGCCGGGCCGTGCGCCGCACGGGCGAGCCGGCGGCCCGCCCCGAGGACGCCGCGCCGAGCGCGCAGGCAGAGCCCGTCGCCGAGCCGGCCGCGGAGCCGGCGTCCGACGTCGCAGGGGAGACGCCCGCTCGCGAGGCGAGCGTCCCGGCCGCGCCGCAGTTCGTTGCCGCGGAGCTGAGCGAGGACGACGCCGCGGCCGCGGACGAGGTCGCAGCGATCGAGGACGAGCTGGCCGCCGAGGGCGTCGAGCTCGAGGAGCTCGCCCCGGCGGACTTCGAGGAGTACGACGACGAGGAGGTGCGCCCGTCGCGCCGCCGTCGTCGTCGGGGCGGACGGGGCCGCCGCGGCGGCCGTTCGAACCGCGCGGACGACATGGACGACTCGGCGGACGAGGACCAGGACGACGAGTCCGAGGAGGACACGCAGGAGCCCGCTGACGACGAGGGCGACGAGCAGGACTCGGCGCAGGACACCGGCGAGGCCGAGGGCGAGGGCGGCAGCCGCCGTCGGCGCCGCCGTCGGCGGGGCACCCGCGGCGAGCGTGCCGAGGCCGCCGCCGTCCGCTCGAGCCGGAGCGACGAGGTCACCGCGCTCAAGGGCTCCACGCGTCTCGAGGCGAAGAAGCAGCGTCGCCGCGAGGGCCGGGACCACGGGCGGCGCCGCCAGATCATCACCGAGGCCGAGTTCCTGGCCCGCCGCGAGGCGGTGCAGCGGTCGATGATCGTGCGCGAGAAGGACGGCCGCACGCAGATCGCGGTGCTGGAGGACGGCGTGCTCGTGGAGCACTACGTCTCGCAGCAGTCGCAGGCGTCGATGGCCGGCAACGTGTACCTGGGCCGGGTCCAGAACGTGCTGCCATCCATGGAGGCCGCGTTCGTCGACGTCGGCAAGGGCCGCAACGCCGTGCTGTACGCGGGCGAGGTCAACTGGGACGCCGCGGGCCTCGAGGGCCAGCCGCGCCGGATCGAGCAGGCGCTGAAGTCGGGCGACTCGGTCCTGGTGCAGGTCACCAAGGACCCGATCGGCCACAAGGGCGCCCGGCTCACGAGCCAGGTCACGCTCGCGGGCCGGTACCTGGTCTTCGTGCCGGGCGGCGGCATGACCGGCATCAGCCGCAAGCTGCCCGACACCGAGCGCTCCCGCCTCAAGAAGATCCTCCGCGAGGTGGTCCCGGAGGGCGCGGGCGTCATCGTGCGCACCGCCGCCGAGGGTGCCAGCGAGGGCGAGCTGCGCGCCGACGTCGAGCGCCTGCAGGGCCAGTGGGACGCCATCCAGGCCAAGGCCAAGAAGGCGTCCGCCCCGGCGCTGCTGCAGGGCGAGCCGGACATGGCCATCCGCGTGGTCCGGGACATCTTCAACGACGACTTCTCGTCGCTCGTGGTGCAGGGCGAGGGTGCGTGGGACGAGATCGCGCACTACGTCGAGGAGCTGGCCCCCGACCTGCGCGAGCGGGTGTCCAAGTGGGCCGAGAACACCGACGTGTTCCACGTGCACCGCGTGGACGAGCAGCTCGCCAAGGGCATGGACCGCAAGGTCTGGCTGCCGTCGGGCGGCTCGCTGGTCATCGACCGCACCGAGGCCATGACCGTCGTGGACGTCAACACCGGCAAGTTCACCGGTGCCGGCGGCACGCTCGAGGAGACCGTCACGCGGAACAACCTCGAGGCGGCCGAGGAGATCGTGCGGCAGCTCCGCCTGCGCGACATCGGCGGCATCATCGTCATCGACTTCATTGACATGGTGCTCGAGTCCAACCGCGACCTGGTGCTGCGTCGCCTGGTCGAGTGCCTCGGCCGGGACCGCACCAAGCACCAGGTGGCGGAGGTGACGTCGCTCGGCCTGGTCCAGATGACGCGCAAGCGCGTAGGCCAGGGCCTCGTCGAGGCGTTCTCCGAGACCTGCGAGCACTGCAAGGGCCGCGGCTTCATCGTGCACGAGGAGCCGATCGAGAAGTCAGGCAACGGCCTGGCCTCGGGCGGCGTTCCCCCGGTCTCGTCCGAGGAGGGTCCGCGCTCCGCGCGTGCGCGCCGCAAGCGCGGCAAGGAGAAGGCCGTCCTCCCGGAGCCGGTCGCCCCGGTCGCCAGCCTGCCTGAGGAGCGGTCGGAGGCACGTGAGGCCGTCAAGGCAACGCTCGCGACGATCGCCGCCGCGGCGCAGCACGCGCACGAGACGAAGGACTCCGCGGAGGAGGGCCCCGCCACCCTCGACGAGATCCAGCTGCCGACCGGAGGGCCGGCCGCCGGTGGTTCGTCCGGCTCCGACGCCCCGTCGGCGTCGGGCGGCTCGCCGGACTCACCTGACGTCGCGGGCTCGCCGGCTGACGCCGCGCAGCCTACGGGCGACGCGCCGGAGGAGGGCTCCGGCGCTGGGCAGCCGGAACCGCCCAAAGGAGCTGGCGACGAGGTCGCCTGAGAACAAGAAGGGCTTCTGGGCGCGGCTGCTGGGCCGCTGACCTGATCCCGACGAGGGCCGCCACCGCGAGGTGGCGGCCCTCTTTTTTTGCGCCCCGACACCGCCCCGGGATTCCCGGGCGGAGTCTTCCTTGCGGACCGGCGATGTTCTGTGGTTCATTAGTCAAGTAACGAACCAACGAGCCATCGGAGACCGAGATGACAACGATCGCCGCAAGACCGACGACCACCCGGCTGGGGTACGTCGATAATCTGCGGGTCCTGCTGACCGTTCTGGTGCTGGCGCACCACGCTGCCGCGACCTACGGCGCGCTTCCCTTCTGGTACTGGACCGAGCCGAGCGACAGCCCTTCGGGCATCGCGCTGATGCTGCTGATGCTCGTGAACCAGTTCTATTTCATGGGTTTCTTCTTCCTGCTCTCCGGCCTGTTCGTCCCCGGGTCGGTGGACCGCAAGGGGCCCGGCGCCTTCGCCCGGGATCGCCTGGTCCGGCTAGGCGTTCCCCTGGCGGCGTTCTGGCTGGTGGCGCGGCCGATCCTGTCGTTGAGGGAATGGCCCGCACGTAGCGCGCAGGGGGATTCGTTCCTGCACTTCTGGTTCACCGTGGGCGACGTCGGGCCGCTGTGGTTCGTCGAGGTGCTTCTGGTGATGTCGCTCGCGTACGCGGCGCTCCGCGCACTCCGCGCCCGGTCGGCCGCCGGGTCCGGGGTGGTGGCCGGGCTTCGCACCGCGGCCGAGGTTCAGCCCCGCCCGGTCAGCTTCCGGGCGATCGCCGGGCTCGTGGCGCTGCTCACCGTCGTGACGTTCCTGTGGCGCCTCGCGGTGCCTACCGGAACTTACTGGGAGCTCGGCGGGCTGCCTTCGCCGGCCTACCTGCCGCAGTACGCGATCCTGTTCGTCGTCGGGCTGCTGGCGGCACGGCGCGGGTGGCTCTCCGGCCTGACGGTGCGGCAGGGACGGGTGGCGCTGGTCGTGGCACTGGTCAGCGTAGGGCTGGCGCTCGGCGGGCTCGCCCTCGCGACGGCGCCCGGCGCAGGGGTTCTCGCCCAGCTGGGCGCCGCCCTCGCGGAGAACATCTTCGCGATGAGCGCGGTCATCGCGCTGCTGGTGCTGTTCCGGGAGCGGCTGGCCGGGCAGCCCACGTGGGCGAGGTTCGCCGCGCAGAACTCGTTCGCGGTCTACGTCATCCACCCGCTGGTGCTGGTCGGGGTCGCGGTGCTCCAGGCGCCGCTGGTTGCGCCGGCGGGCGTGAAGTTCCTGATCCTGCTGGCGCTCTCGGTTCCGCTCTGCTGGCTGTTCGCCTACCTGCTGCGGCGGATCCCTGGAGTGTCCCGGGTGTTGTAGACCGAAAAGGACTTCCATCCATTCATGGTCGCCGGGGGAGGATCGGCCGGTGACACCCGAGACCTGTGCCCGCGGCGTGACCACCACCGGAACTGCCGTGACCCTTCGCAGCTGGACCGTTCCTGACCTGGACGCCTTCCGCGCGTGGTTGCGTCCCGAGCACGACTGGCATCGCTGGGACGGACCGTACTACCCGGCCCCGACCGACGAACAGGCCGACGGGCTCGTCGCGGTACTCGCACGAGACCACGGCCTGGTCTGGCCGCCGTCGAGCGCTGCACCGTCGAGCACCACGCCGTCGAACACCGCGCCGTCGGATCCCGAAGGGCTGCCGCCGGGCCGGCTGGTGGTCGACGTCGGCGGCGAGCTGGTCGGTACTGTCGCCTGGCACTGGGAGTCGCGCGAGACGGAATGGGCCCGGATGGGTGTCACCGTGTACGACCCTGCGCTGCGCGGCCGGGGGATCGGTCGCGCAGCGCTGGCCATGTGGACCTCGCTCCTGTTCGACCGCACGCCGTGGGTCCGGTTGGACTTCGCGACGTGGTCGGGCAACCGGGCGATGCTCGGCGTCGGGAAGGCGTTGGGTTTCGTGGAGGAGGCGCGGTTCCGGCAGGCGCGGGTCGTCGACGGCGTCCGCTACGACTCGGTGGTCATGGGCGTGCTGCGCGAGGAGTGGCGAACCGACCGTCGTCCGTAGCCATGCCATGCCGGACAAGATCACCGAGTGTTTGACTGGTTCCCATGAAAGACGGTCTGGGCGCCGGGCGCCTCGAAGTGATCGCCGGTCCCATGTTCGCGGGCAAGTCCGAGGAGCTGCTGCGCCGGGTGCGCCGCGCCCAGATCGCGCGGCGCGGCGTGCTTGTGGTGAGTCATGCGCTGGACTCTCGGCGCGGTGTCGGTCGGGTCAGCTCCCACTCGGGGCTCGGGGTGCCGTCGCACACGGTGTCGGACGCCGCGGAGATCCTCGGCCTGGTCGAGGGCGAGGCCGAGACCGGTGCCGAGACCGAGCTCGTCGCCATCGACGAGGCCCAGTTCTTCGGTGCCGACCTGGTGCCCGTGGTCTCGGACCTGGCCGGACGCGGGCTCGTGGTGGTCGTCGCGGGCCTGTCGGTCACGTTCGACGGGCAGCCCTTCACGCCCCTGCCCGAGCTGATGGCGCTCGCCGAGTCCGTCGAGAAGCTCACCGCCGTCTGCTCGGTATGCGGCGCGGACGCCGCGTTCCACGTCCGCGTGCCGGGAGCGCCTCCGGTGCCCGACGCCGGTTCCGCGCACCCGGGTGGTGCGCTCGTGCCGGTCGCCGCGCACGTGGGCGGCTCGGAGTCGTACGAGGCGCGCTGCCGCAGGCACACCGACGCGTGACCGGCCGGACGCCGTCGCCGAAGTAGAGCGCCTGTCCGACGCACGCTACCGAAGGAGAGCGTGCGTCGGACAGG
>NZ_JBHUUX010000094.1:0-17705 GCF_042670845.1 Promicromonospora sp. NPDC057138
GGGGGCCCCGTCCGTCTTGCTCGGTCGTTTGCTCGGAGATCGGTCAATTAATGGACCGATCTCGAAGCAAGCGACCGATCTCGGCCAGGCGTCAGTGCAACGGACCGAACTCAGCGCAGGTCTGGACGGCGGGCCAGCGCAGCTCAGCGCTGGTCGGCCCGGATCGCCGCGCGGACCCGCGACGAGCGCGAGCCCACGCGGTTGGTCGCACCCGTCCGGTAGGTCCGGGCCCGTTGGTCGGCGTGCACGCCGGCCGCGCCCGAGCGGGCGTGCTCGGCGCGCTCCCGCACCGCCTCGGCGGGGAGCGCGTGCTTGTACCGGGCTCGGTCCAGGGCCCGGTCCCGGTTCTTCTTGTTGCTGCTCACGCGTCTCACCTCCCGTCGGTGCATCAGCGACGCCCGACCATATCGGCCGGGTCCGTACGCAGTCAGCGGATTTTCGCCCCGGTCGTGTGCCCGCGGCCCGACGGCGCCCGCGCGCTCGGCATACTTGCCCGGATGAGCTCCGCACCCCTGCACCCGGTCCACCATGTCGACGTCGGCCACCTGCGCCTGGCCTACCGCACGGCGGGGGACCCGGACGCACCGACGCTGCTCCTGCTGCACGCCCTCGGCGAGAGCTCGCTCTCCTGGGACCCCCTCCTGGACGATCTGGCGGGCCTCGGCTACCGCGTCCTCGCGCCCGACGCGCGCGGCCACGGCGACAGCGACCGGCCCGGCGCGTACAGCTACGAGCTGATGACCGCCGACACGCTCGCCTTCTGCGACGCGATGGCGCCGGCCCCGGGCGGGCTGACCGTCGTCGGGCACTCGATGGGGGCGGTCACGGCCGCCCTGACCACCATGGCGCTGACCGCCGGCTCCCCCGGGCGCGTGACGCGCCTCGTGCTGGAGGACGCCACGCCCACCCGGCCTGGCGGGCCCACGTTCGAGCCGTTCGACGAGCCCGACCACCCCGTCCCGTTCGACTGGCCGCTGGTGAACGCCCTGCGCGCCCAGCGCAGCGACCCGGACCCCGCCTGGTGGGACGACTCCCTGCGCATCGACGTGCCGGTGCTCGTCGTCGCGGGCGGCCCGACGAGCAGCGTCGACCAGGCGGACCTCAAGGACTTCGCCGCCGGTGTCGCCGACGGCAGGCTCGTCGAGATCCCGGCGGGCCACATGGTGCACGACGAGGCCCCGGCCGAGTTCCTCGCCGTCGTGGGCGGGTTCCTCCGCGGCTGAGCTCCGCCGCGGTTGACCTCCGCCCCGGGTAGCCGGACTGACTCCGGTTCAGCAGGCTTGGGCAGGCCATCACCTGCGCGATAACGGCTGCCTCGCGCCTGCTGAATCAGACTCAGCCCGTCGGCCGGCCTCAGGTCAGGGCATGACGGCGGGTCGGGGCCAGGCTCGCGCGAACCTCTGGGCGCAGCATCACGGCGACGCCCGCCAGGACGAACATGATGTGCAGAGCGCGGATCACGGGGAAGGCCGGCGAGACATCGCCCTCGAAGGCAGTCGACCAGGAGGCGCCGTCGGCCAGGGCGGCGGCCATCGGCAGCACCATCGAGGCCAGGCCCACCACGCCGAGGCCGAGCAGGAGCGCCCACCACGCCCACCGCCGGCCCTGGGCGAGGAACCAGGCGCAGGCGAGGGCGGCGGCGAAGATCAGCCCGCGGACCATCACCTGCGTGAGGACGGCGTCGTCGAACTCCTGCTGGGCCACGATCGAGGTGACGGCGACGACGGCCTCGGCGATCCCCGCCAGCACGGCCAGGGCGAAGGCTCCGGCCGCGATCGTCCGGAGCGGCTGGGTCGTGGGCGGGTGGTGTGCGGCGGTTTCGGTCATGCGTCGATGCTGGTCGGACGGCGGTCCGGGAGACAGCCGGGTGTCCCCCGTCCTGCCGGTGGGTTTACCCGACCAACAGCTTCCGGACCACCGGGCCGATCACCGACGCCATGAGTTCGTAGCCTGCGGGCCCCGGGTGCAGGCCGTCGTCCAGCAGGTGCGCATGATCCGGCCCGAGCACCGAGCGCCCGTCGAGGAGGTGCAGGTCCGGGTCGCCGTGCGCGGTCAACAGGCCGACGGCGTCCGCGACCTGGTCGCGCACCTGCGCCAGGGTCAGGCCCGCGCGCCCCAGCCGGTCCTCCCGCCGTGGTGAGGCCAGCGGCGAGATCACGAGCACCGGCACGCCCGGGTGGCCGTCGCGGACCGTGCTCAGGAACCCGAGCAGCGCCGGGAGCAGCGAGCGCTCGCTGAACGATCCCGCCCCGTACACGTTGATGCCGAGGCAGGCCACGACGACGTCGGCCGGCAGGTCCCGGACCACGCGCGCGACCATCGGGTCCAGGTGCGCCTCGCCCGCGAAGCCGAGGCACGTCAGGTCCAGACCGAGCTCGCGCGCCACGAGCGCCGGCCACGTCCTCGCCGGGGACGCCGCCTGCCGGCACTGCGTCAGGGAGCTGCCGTACGCCACGAGCTTCGGCCGGGCCGAGCCGCCCGCAGGTTTCGACGACGCGGCCCAGACCCGCGCCCCGTCCTCGACCGCGAGGCTGACCAGCCGGAACGTCCCGAACTGCGGCAGCCACAGCTCCAGCAGCTTGTCCCCCGGCGGCAGGTCCAGCACGAAGCTTCCCTCCGGGCCGACGGGCGCGGAGGCGACTATCGCGCCGTCCACCACGGCGTCGAGCGGCACCTCGACGCCCTGGACCGCGGCCAGCCCCGCGAGCACCCGGGCGTCGGTGCCCAGCACCAGCCGCACCCCGGCGGGCATCGCGGCGCGAGAACGCAGCTCGCCGCCCGGGAAGAGCGCTATGCGGTCGTGCGGCAGCCGCCAGGCCCGGGACCAGCCCGGCGTGTGCTCGACGTCGACGGCGCCCGCCCACGTCAGGACGTCGTCGTCCGCCCGGATCTCGCGCATGCCCGCCCCGTTCCGTCGTGTCCTGGCAGCCTCACTCTCTGGCAGCCACTTGACGCTCAGCACCCGGATGCATACTGTGACAATCGCTAGGCACTAATACGTATTAAGAACCGGTAACGATGCCGGTCACCCGAGGAGCGTGCTATGAGCCAACGTCGGCGTCCCACCCAGGTGGACATCGCGCGTCTCGCGGGTGTCTCCCAAGCCACCGTCTCCCTCGTGATCAGCGGAGGCCCGGCCAGCGGCCAGGTCGCCGAGCATACTCGCCACGCGGTGCTCGACGCCGCCGCGGAGCTCGGCTACACCGTCAACGCCGCGGCGCGCAGCCTCAAGGGCGGGCGCAACCGGATGCTCGGCCTGTACACGTTCGAGTCGGTGTTCCCGGTCGACCAGCGCGACTTCTACTTCCCGTTCCTCCTCGGCGTCGAGGACGCCACGGCCGAGTTCGGCTACGACCTGCTGCTGTTCAGCTCCGTCACCTCAGGCGAGCGCCGCATCTACTCGGACGGCATCAACCGGCTCAAGATCGCCGACGGCTGCGTGCTGCTCGGCCGGCACATCGACCGCGCGGTCCTCGCCGACCTGGTGCACGAGGACTTCCCCTTCGTCTTCGTCGGACGGCGTGAGGTCCCCGGCGTGCAGCTCTCCTATGTCGCACCGGACTACGTGGGCGCGACGCGCGACATGGTGGACCGCCTGACCGGGCTCGGGCACCGGCGCCTCGCCTACCTGCGGCCCGCCGACCACCAGGAGCCCACGAGCGACCGCGAGGCCGGGTTCCGGGAGGGCCTGGCCGACGCCGGCCTGCCGGACCAGCCGATCCACGAGCTGCCCGACGGCTCGCCCGACGCCGAGCTCGCGGCGCTGCTCGGGCAGTGGCTGGCCGGCGGCGTGACCGCGCTCCTGGTCGAGCCCAGCGAGGACGACCAGGCGATCGCCGCCCTCGAACGGGTCGCCGCCGAGGCCGGCGTGCGCATCCCCGAGGACCTGTCCGTGGCCCTGCTCGGCGACCCCGCGCCCAGCGGCGCGGGCACCGGCACCGGCCGCGACTGGACCCGCTTCACCCTCCCCCGCGAGGACATGGGCCGCGTCGCCGTCCGCCTCCTGCTCGAGCTCCTGGACTCCGACGACGGCCCGCGCCAGCTCTCGGTCGCCTGCGCCCCGGTCGACGGCGACTCGGTCGGGAGACCGCGATGATGGTCAGCTTCCTGCTGCGCCGCCTCGCGATCGGGCTGTTCACGATCTGGGGCGTGCTCACCGCCGTCTTCCTCATCGTGCGGATCGCGCCGGGCGACCAGGCCACGGTCGCCCTCGGGCCCGACGCCGCGCCCGAGCAGATCGCCGAGCTGCGGCACACGCTGGGCCTGGACCAGCCGCTCCTCGTCCAGTACCTGAGCTTCCTGGGTGATGCGGTCCGCGGCGACTTCGGCCAGTCCTACCGCTACGGCCGGCCCGCGATGGAGGCGGTGCTCGAACGGTTCCCCGCCACCGTCACGCTCACGCTGGCGGCCACGGTGATCGCGATACTCGTGGGGATCGTGCTCGGCGTGGTGGCCGGGCACCGGCCCGGCAGCCTGGTCGACCGCACCACCTCCGCGGCGACGCTGGGGCTGCAGGCGCTGCCGCCGTTCTGGGTCGGCATCATGCTGATCCTGGTGCTCGCGCTGTGGCTGCGGCTGCTGCCCAGCGCGGGCGGCGGCGACCTGGAGCACCTGATCCTGCCCGCGGTCACGCTGTCCATCCCGTTCACCGCCCTGGTCGGGCGGATCACGCGCAGCGGGGTCGCCGAGACGATGTCCGAGGCGTTCGTCCGCACCGCGCGGTCCAAGGGGCTGACCGAGCGCGAGGTGCTCACAGGCCATGTGCTGAAGAACTCGCTGGTTCCCGTGGTCACGGTGGTCGGGCTGCAGATCGGCACCCTGCTCGGCGGCGCCGTCGTCATCGAGACGGTGTTCGCCTGGCCCGGGCTCGGCAACCTGCTGGTCGGCGCGGTCGGCAACCGCGACTACGCGGTGGTGCAGGCCGCCACGGTGCTCATCGCGGTCTGCGTGATCGTGCTCAACCTGGCGGCCGACCTCGCCTACGCCCGCCTCGACCCGCGCATCCGGCTGGAGGCCCGCCGATGAGCCTCCGTTCCGCAGGGCTCCGTTCTCCAGGGCTGCGTTCCGCGGGGCTGCGCTCCGCGGGTGGCTGGGTGATCTACGTGATCATCGGCCTCTACGTCTTCGCCGCGGTCGCCGGCCCCTACCTCGTGCCGTACGACCCGGTGGCAACGGTGGTCACCGAGCGGCTCCTGCCGCCCGGCTCGGCCACGGCGTCGGGCACCGCCTGGCTGGGCACCGACGGCGTCGGCCGGGACGTGTTCGCGCAGGTCGTGCACGGGGCGCGCACCTCCCTGATGATCGGGACGGTCGTGGTGCTGATCTGCAGCGTCGTGGGGGTGGCGCTCGGCGCGGTCGCCGGCTACGCGCGCGGGCTGGCCGACGTCGCCGTGGCCCGCACCATCGACGTCCTCATGGCGTTCCCCGGCATCCTGCTGGCCATCGTCATCGCCGGCCTGCTGGACCGCGGCGTCGACGTCGTGATCATCGCCCTGTCGGTGGCGGGCTGGATCGGGTTCGCCCGGCTGTCCCGCAGCGTCGCCCTGTCGGTGCGCGAGCGCGACTGGGTCGACGCCGCCCGGATCATGGGCGTGCGCACGCCCGCCGTCCTGACGCGCCACGTGGTGCCGTTCCTCGCGGGGCCGGTCGTCGCGCTGGCCACCATGGAGCTCGCCTCCGTCGTCCTGTCCGAGGCGGCTCTGAGCTTCCTCGGCCTCGGTCTGCCCCCGTACATCGTGTCCTGGGGCCAGAGCATCGCCGGCGGCAAGGAGTACCTCGCCACCGCGTGGTGGATCTCGGCCTTCCCAGGCATCGCGCTCTCCGTCCTGGTCGTCTGCATCGGCCTGGTCGGTGACCGCCTCACCAAGCGCTTCGCGCACCGTTGACGCGCACGACGTCGACACACCACGCTGAAAGGAACGAGCGATGAAGCTCAGCACCCGGCGAGCGGTACCCGCCCTCGCCCTCACACTGACCCTTCTGGCCACGACCGCCTGCGGCGCCTCCGACGGCGACAGTCCCGGCGACGACGCCGGCGGCGGCACCCTCACCGCCGCGGGTCCCATCCCCATCGAGAACCTGGACCCGCACGGCCCGTCCAGCATGGACGCCGGCACGCAGCTCGCGGCCCGCGCCCTGTTCAGCCAGCTCGTGATCAGCACCGGCCCGGACGAGTTCACGGGCGAGCTGGCCACCGAGTGGGAGCCGAACGAGGACACCAGCCAGTGGACCTTCACGCTGCGCGACGGCGTGGAGTTCTCCGACGGATCGCCGGTCGACGCCGACGCCGTCGTCGCCTCGTTCGAGCGCGTCCTGGACCTCAACGGCCCGCTGGCCGGCAACTTCGTCGACTACAAGGCCGAGGCGACAGACGACAGCACGGTGGTGTTCGACGCCGGGAAGCCGGACGCCGCGTTCGTCGCCAAGATCTCGTCGTTCTTCGTCACCCCGGCGGGAGTCGACGAGGCGTTCTTCCAGGACCCCGTGGGCTCCGGGCCGTTCGTCCTGGACTCGTTCACGCCCGGCCAGGAGCTCACGATGACGCCGAACCCGACGTACTGGGACGGCCCGCCGGAGCTGCAGGAGCTGGTCTTCCAGTCGATCCCGGAGGTCTCGGCCCGCATGACGGCGCTGCAGACCGGCGAGGTCGACGTCACCTGGGCCATCCCCGACGACCAGATCGCCGCCCTGCAGGGCGACACCTCGCTCACCGTCGAGACCGTGGAGGGCCCGGGCGTCGTCACCATGTGGATGAACAGCGGCGAGGAGACGCTCAAGGAGGCCGCCGTGCGCCGCGCCCTGTGGCAGGCGGTCGACTTCGAGGAGATCTCGGCGTCGCTGTTCCCCGAGTCGGGCACCCCCGCGGACTCCGTCGTCAGCCCGGTGGTGCTGGGCTACGCGCCGCAGGAGCCGGTGGCCTACGACCCGGACGCCGCCAAGGCGGCCCTCGAGGACGCGGGCTTCGACTTCGACACGACGCTCCAGATGCAGTTCTCCCAGCCGCAGTTCCGGCAGTTCGCGCAGGCTGTGGCCTCCGACCTCGCCGAGATCGGCGTCAAGGTGGAACCGCTGGAGAAGGAGCAGGCGGTGTTCCTGGAGGACCTGCTCGCGATGAAGTGGGACATCAACCTGCAGCAGGTCGGCTCGCAGGGGTACGACGCCGCCACGAACCTCGGGCGCCTGTACCCGTGCGCCGCGGGCCGCACCGGCTACTGCAACAAGGAGCTCGACTCGCTGCTGGCCGACGCCGAGGCGACGAGCGACACCGCCGAGCGGGACGACCTGTACGCCCAGGCCACGAAGATCATCTGGGACGACGCCGTGGGCATGTACCCCATGTTCGTCGGCATGCCGTACGCGTGGCGCGAGGGCGTCGAGGGCTTCGAGCCCGCCGGCGACAGCATCCCGTACTTCACGCACGTGACGAACTCCGAAGGCTGACCACTCCGAAGGCTGACCCGAGGGGCTGACGAAGGGAATGACGAAGATGGCCGACCACTTGGTCGCGGTGGCGCCCGCGGGCCAGCGGACCACCCCGATGCTCGAGGTGACCGACCTCGAGGTCGTGCTGCCCGCGGGGGCAGTGGTCGACCGGGTCTCCTTCACCGTGCCGGCGGGTCACACCACCGGCCTGATCGGCGAGTCCGGCAGCGGCAAGACGATGACGGCGATGGCCGTCGTCGGGCTGCTGCCGGACACCGCCACCGCGTCGGGCGCGGTGCGGTGGAAGTCCCAGGACCTCCTGGCCGCGCCCGAGCGGCGGCGGCGCCAGGTGCGGGGCCGCGAGATCGGCGTCGTGTTCCAGGACCCGTCCGCCGCGCTCAACCCCATCCAGTCCGTGGGGCGGCAGGTGGGCGAGATCCTGCGCCGCGAGCGCCTCCCCCGGGCCCAGGTCCGCACCCGCGTGCTGGAGCTGCTGGCACGCGTCGGCCTGCCCGAGCCGGAGCGGCAGGCCGACTCCTACCCGCACGAGATGTCCGGCGGCATGCGCCAGCGCGTCATGATCGCCATCGCCCTGGCGGGCCGGCCCGAGCTGGTCATCGCGGACGAGCCCACCACGGCGCTCGACGTCACCACCCAGGCCCGGATCCTGGCGCTGCTCGCGGACCTGCGGGAGCGCGAGGGCCTGGCCATGATCCTGGTCAGCCACGACCTGCGGGTCATGGCGCACGTCGCCGACGACGTCGTCGTCATGTACGCGGGCCGGGTCTGCGAGCAGGGCCCGGCGCGCGCCGTGCTGGACCGCCCGTACCACCCCTACACCCGCGCGCTCGCGGCGAACGTCCCGGCGGTGACGAGCCGGACGGCGATCGCGGAGCCGCTCCCGGGCGCGCCCGCCAGCCCGTTCGCCCGGCCCTCCGGGTGCCCGTTCCACCCCCGCTGCCCGATGGCGGCCGACCGCTGCGCGACCGAGGTTCCGGCGCCGCGTGAGGTGGCCCCGGGCCGGTTCAGCGCCTGCCACTTCGCCGAGGAGGTCTCCCCCCGTGAGCGTGCTTGAGATCCGTGGCCTGCGCGTCGCGTTCGCCGGCCCGCGCCGGTCGGTCCGCGAGCGCCGGACCACCGTGCAGGCGGTCGACGGCGTCGACCTCGACGTCGGCGCGCGCCAGACCGTGGCCTTGGTGGGCGAGTCGGGTTCCGGCAAGTCGACGGTGGCGCGGTGCGTGCTGGGGCTGGTGACGCCGCAGGAGGGCAGCATCGCGTTCGAGGGGCGGCCGCTGGGCCCGCTCCGGAAGCGGTCCCCGGAGCTGCACCGCGCGGTGCAGATGGTGTTCCAGGACCCGGGGTCGTCGCTGAACCCGCGGATGACCGTGGGCGCGATCGTGCGCGAGGCGTGGCGGGTGCACCCGTCGGTGGCGCCTCCTGGGGACAGGAGCGTGGCGCTGGCGCGGGTGCTGTCCGACGTCGGGCTGGACGCGAGCGTGGCGGGGCGGCGGCCGTCGGCGCTGTCGGGCGGGCAGAAGCAGCGGGTGAGCATCGCCCGGGCGCTGGCGCTGCGTCCGCGGCTGCTCGTGTGCGACGAGGCGGTCTCGGCGCTGGACGTGTCGGTCCAGTCGCAGATCCTGCGGCTGCTGGTGGACCTGCGGGACGAGCACGACCTGTCGGTCCTGTTCATCACGCACGACCTCGCGGTGGTGCGGCAGATCGCGGACCGGGTGGCGGTGATGCACCGCGGCGTGCTGGTGGAAGACACGTCGGCGGAGGACTTGTTCACCGCCCCGCAGCACCCGTACACCCAGGCCCTCCTGCGAGCCGCCCACGACCTGGAGGGAGTGGCGTGACGCCCGCGCGGGAGCCGAGCCAGCTGAGTGCTGGATATTTGTCCTCTCAGAACGATTCGACAGCGCAAATATCCAGCACTCAACGACGGGGTGGGCGGGAGGTGGGGACAGAAGTGTTGGTCGTGGGTGGCGGGGCCGGCGGGGTTGCCGCGGCGCTCGCCGCGCTGCGGCGGGGGCGGAGTGTGGTGCTGACCGAGGAGACGGACTGGCTGGGCGGGCAGCTCAGCGCGCAGGGCGTCCCGCCGGACGAGCACCCGTGGATCGAGCAGTTCGGGTGCACGCGGTCCTACCGGGCGTTCCGGGAGGGGGTGCGGCAGTACTACCGCGCGTGGTACCCGCTGACGGCGTCGGCCCGCCAGGTCGTGGACCTGAACCCGGGCCTCGGCCGGGTGAGCCGCCTGTGCTACGAGCCGCGGGTCGCGGCGGCGGTGCTGGACGCCATGGTCGCGCCGTACCTGTCGTCGGGCCGGCTGCGGGTCCTGTTCGAGCACCGCCCGGTGGCCGCGCGGTCGGACGGCGACCGCGTGGCGGCGGTGACGCTGGAGGGGCCGGACGGCGCGCTGGTGACGGTCGCGGCGCCGTACGTGCTGGACGCCACGGAGCTGGGCGACCTGCTGCCGCTGGCCGGCGTCGAGCATGTGACGGGGTTCGAGTCGCAGGCCGAGACCGGGGAGCCCAGCGCCCCCGACGTCGCGCAGCCGGGTAACCAGCAGGCGTTCTCGTGGGTGTTCGCCGTCGAGCACCGGGACGGCGAGGACCACACGATCGACCGCCCGGAGCAGTACGAGCTCTGGCGCGACTACCGGCCGGACTACTGGCCGGACCGCATGCTCAGCCTGACCGCCCCGGACCCGCGCACGCTCGAGCCGCTGGTCCGCACGTTCGTGCCGCACGGGCACAGCGGGCCGGTGGTGGCCGACCAGAGCGCCGACCCGGGCGACCGGGACCTGTGGCTGTTCCGCCGGGTGGTGGCCCGCGAGCAGTTCGAGGACGGTTTCGCCGCGAGCGACGTCACGCTCGTGAACTGGCCGATGATCGACTACCTGCCGGGCCCGCTGGTGGGTCCGGCGTCCGACCCGGTGCCCGACGCCGAGCGCGACGAGCACCTGGCGGGCGCCCGGCAGCAGTCCCTGAGCATGCTCTACTGGCTGCAGACCGAGGCGCCGCGGCCCGACGGCGGCACCGGCTGGCCGGGCCTGCGCCTGCGGCCGGACGTCATGGGCACCCAGGACGGGTTCGCGAAGACGGTGTACATCCGCGAGTCGCGCCGCATCCGGGCGCGCACCACGGTGGTGGAGCAGGACCTGTCGCTGACGGTCCGCGGCGCCGCAGGCGCCGTGGCCTACCCCGACTCGGTGGGCGTGGGCATGTACCGCATCGACCTGCACCCCAGCACGGGCGGGGACAACTACCTGGACGTCCCGTCCAGCCCGTTCCAGATCCCGCTCGGCGCGCTGCTGCCCGTTCGGGTGCGCAACCTGCTCGCGGCGGGCAAGAACATCGGGACCACGCACATCACGAACGGCTGCTACCGGCTGCACCCGGTCGAGTGGAACGCCGGGGAGGCCGCCGGGGCGCTGGCCGCGCACTGCCTGGACCGCGGCGTGGAGCCGGCGCAGGTGCACGGCGACCCCGCGCTGCTCGCGGCGTTCCAGGCCGAGCTGGTCGCCGACGGGTTCGAGCTCGCCTGGCCCGAGGTCAAGGGGTACTGATGCTGACCGGAACCCCGCTGCTGACCGGCCTGACCGTGCCGCTGGTGACCCCGATGGAGCCGGACGGCCGCCCGTCGGCCGAGCGCGCGGCGCCGCTCCTGGACGCCCTGTACGCGAGCGGCGTGCGCACGCTGATGCTGCTCGGCAGCAACGGCGAGGGCCCGCTGGTGCCGGCGTCCGACGTCGGCCCGTTCGTGGCCGGTGTGATCAGGCACTGGCGGGAGCTGGGCAAGGCCGCCGTCGGGCACTACGACGGCATCGTGACCGTGAACGTCACCGCGGCCGGCACGCTCGACGTGCTGGAACGCGCCGAGGCCGCGGCGGCGGCGGGCGCGGACGCGCTGGTGCTCAGCCCGCCGATCTACTTCCACCACCGCGGCGACGAGATCGTGGCGCACTACGCGGCGGTGGCCGGCGTCTGGCTGCCCGTCGTGGCGTACAACGCGCCCCGGTACAGCAACCCGATCACGCCGGGGATCGCCGACGCGCTGGCGGACCTGGACCACGTGGTCGGCATCAAGGACAGCTCGGGCGACCTGGCCCTGCTGGAGCACCTCGTGGGGATCGCCGACCGCAGGCCGGGCTTCGCCGTCGGGCAGGGGGCCGAGACCCAGCTCGCGGCCGCCCTGGACCTCGGCGCGCACGGCATCGTGCCCGGCGTCGCCAACATCGCCCCCGGGCCCGCGCTCGCGCTGATGGCGGCGCACCAGGCGGGCGACGCCGCGGAGGTGGCCCGGCTGCAGCAGGTCCTGACGGACCTGACCGGGCTGCACAAGGTGCGCCCCGGCACCCCCGCGATCAAGGCCGTGCTCGCGCGGCGCGGCCTGTGCCCGCCGCACGTGGCGCCGCCCCTGCTGGCGTGCGACCCGGGCGAGCGGGACGCCCTGCACGCGTTTCTCACGCCGTTCGAGGAGTACCTCGTCTGAGCCGACCCCGTCGGCCCCTCGCGGCCCAGCTCGTGACGTCCCAGCCCTCGATGTCCGAACCGCTCCGGTTCGACCAGCACTCCCGTCAACGGAAGGAACGCAACGATGCACCAGCCCGTGACCCGACGGAACATGCTCTGGACCGCAGGCCTGGCCGGCCTGGCGACCGCCGCGGGGGCGGTCGCCCTGCCCCTGCCGGCCGCTTCCGCCGCACCTGATCAGCCCGACCCCGGCCCGTCCGACCCGCCCGGCCTCGACGACCCCGCGCTCGCCACGCTCGACATCTCCGGGGCCACGACCCCGCAGGAGTTCGGCGCCGTGGCCGACGGCGTCAACGACGACACCGCCGCGATCCAGGCCGCCATCGACGCGCAGTTCGAGCGGCTCAGCAAGATCGTCTGGTTCCCGCCCGGGACCTACCGCATCACGTCGTCGCTGGTGGTCCCGGACACCGAGTTCACCGACCCGATGAACCTCAACCGCATCACCCTCGCGGGCCAGGGCACCATGGGCGGGCGCACGTCGCTGATCCTGGTGGACTTCGACGGCACGGGCCTGGAGATGCACGCCCCGCTGTGCGGCCTGCGCGGGCTGTCGTTCATCACCCGGTCCCGGACGCCGAACTCGGTGGCCGTGCACACCTCGCGGACCAACAACACCGACGACATGGACGCGACGATCACCGAGTGCACGTTCGCGTCCTTCGACCGGGCGGTGCTGCACATCGGGCGGGGGCTGGTCTTCACCAACAACCTGGTGGCCATCTCGAACACCGCCCTGACGGTGCAGTGGCCCACGGGCGGCACCGAGGGCGGCGACGTGCACCTGCTGCCGTACGGCATGCGCAAGTGGCTCATCGAGGGCAACCACTTCCACAGCATGGGCCAGTGCATAGCGGTCACCGGCGCGGAGAACGAGAACTTCCGCGGCGCGGTCATCTCGAACAACCTCGTCGACATCGGACGGCGGTTCTTCACCGGCGGCATCATCAACTCCGCGATCGTCGGCAACGTCATCGAGCACGCCTCCGGCCCGGCCATCGACGTCACGGCGGGCGGCACCAACCTCACCATCACGGGCAACGTGATCGGCGGCGGCGGGGTGGAGCCGGGCGGGAACCGGCCCCCGAACGCGATCCTGTTCCGCGGCGTGGACGCGCAGAACATCACGATCACCGGGAACACGTTCAACTGGGTCAACCTGGACCCGATCGCGTTCGAGCAGTCGGCGTCCGAGATCACGGTGTCGGCGAACTCGTTCGACAACTGGAACCTCGAGCACAGCATCATCCGGGCAGCGCTGCGGGTGGCGGGGAACGCCGCGAACCTGACCGTGATGGGCAACGCGTTCGGCGCCAACACCGTCGCCGGGAACCCGCCGGTGCGGGTGACGGGCACCCTGACGGGCTCCACCATCAGCGGCAACACCCTGGCCCCGGACGCGCCGGTCCTCGTGGCGGGCACCGTGGGCGAGGGCTGCTACATCCAGCGGCGCACCGCCGGCGTCAACGAGAACGAGCTCACCTCGGCCAGGAACGGGGCGTCGGTCATCCGGGCCACCGCCCCCGACGGGTACGCCGACGGCGACGCCTACGGCAGCTTCCTCGCGGCGTCCGCGCAGGTCGCGGGCGCGGGGCCCGGCGTGAAGGGCGGCGTGCGGGTGGTGCCGGCGGGCGACACGGGTGCCGCGGCCGTCGAGCTGGTGGCGGCCACCGCGGAGGCCAACGCGGTGGCCACCGTCCGGGTCGGGGCCGACGGCGTGGTGCCCACCACCGACAACGAGCGCGACCTCGGCTCGGCCGAGCTGCGGATGCGAACCGTCCACACCCACCGCCTCCAGCTCGTCCCGAACCCCGTCGCCGAACTGCCGGAACCCATCGCCGGTGGCATCGTGATGGTGCCCGACGCGCTCGGGCCGTTCCCGACGCTCGCCGTCTCCGACGGCACGCACTGGTACCGGGTCATCGTCGCCGGGTACCTCACCGCGAACGGTGCCACGGTCGAGGTGCCGGGGGCCGAGGAGCAGTCGTGAGCAGAGGAACTACGAGAGGACACGCGTGAGGCTGGCCAGCTTCCTGGTCGCGGACGTCGAGACCTGGGGCGTCGTCGTACGAGAGCCCGGCGCCGGGCCCGAGGCCCGCTCCGGCGGCGGGCCCGACGGCGGCCCCGGCGTGCGGGAGTGGCTCCTGGAGCCCGCCCGCGCCGAGGCCGCGCTGGCGGCCCACGCGGCCATCCCGTCGTCCGGCCCGGCCGCTGCCCCGCGGTTCCTCGCGGGGCAGTGGCCGGACACGCTCGTCGGCTTCCTCGCCCTGGACGACGCCGGCCTGGTCGCCCTGTCCCGGCTGGTGGCCGCCGTCGAGCGGTTCGCCGCGCAGACGGACGCGACGATCCTGCCGCGCACGGGCCACCGCACCGGCGACGTCGAGCTGCTCGCCCCCGTCCCCCGCCCCCGGCTGTGCTGGGGGCTGGTGACCAACTCGCCGTCGCATCTGCGCAACAAGCCGGGCGTACCGCTGGTCAACCTGTTCCCGCTGGGGCACCAGCGGCCGCAGGGGGCGGTGATCGGGCCGGGCGCGCCCGTCGTCATGCGGCACGGCAACCACCTGCCGAGCATGGCCTACAACGTGGAGCTCGCGGTGGTGATCGGCCGGGCCGGGCGGTACATCCCGGTCCAGCGGGCGATGGAGCACGTGGCGGGCTACACCGTGGTGGACGACGTGTCCGGCACCCACTACTACTCCGCCGTGCCGGGCAACGCCGGCGCCGGGTACTCGCTGCCGCGCGGCTACCAGGACTGGCTGTACCAGGCCACCGCCTCGTGGGGCGGCAAGAAGGCCGACACGCTGTGCCCCATGGGCCCGTACCTCGTCACCAAGGACGAGGTGGGCGACCCGTACAACCTCCTGATGTGGACCCGGCAGTCGGGCCGCACCCGCGACCGCGCGCACAGCGGCGCCGCGCTGCTGGGCATCGAGCGGGTGGTCGCGTGGTACTCGTCGTTCGCGTCGCTGCACGTGGGCGACGTCATCCACTTCGGCACCATGGGCGTCGACGGCCTGCCCGTCACACCCGACCAGATCGCCGCGGGCACCAGCCTGGAGGTCGAGATCGAGTCCGTGGGGGCGCTCGCCAACCCGGTGGTGGTCGACGCCGGGCCGGACGCCGGGCCTGACGCCGACTCCGGCGTCCCGGCCGGCGCCGTCCGGCCGGCGCCCGACCTCACCCGCCACTCCTCGTGGGCCGTGCGCGAGCTCGCCCTGCACGAGCGCGCCCGGCCCGGCACGACCGCCGTCGGATCGCCCGAGAACTGGTCGGTCGCCGGGGCTCGGCACTTCTGGACCGCCTTCGGCAACACCGGCGGCGACGACGCGCCCGACCCGGACGGCCTGCCCCGCCTCGCCGTGCCGCGCTTCCTGAACGGCCCGGCCTCGGCGCTGTCGGCCGGCGCGGAGGTGCGCGTCCCGCCGCGCGCGACCGACCTCGTCATCGCCATCGAGCTGGCGCTGGTGCTCCGCCGCCTGGTCTCCGACCCCCCGCCGGACGAGCCCCGGCTCGACGACCTGGTGCTCGGGTACACGCCGCTCGTGTCCGTGTCCGACCAGTCCTTTCACGACGCCGTCTCGGAGCCCGCCCGCGCCGGAGAGCGCGGCATCGGCGCCGTGTACGGGCGGTGGGCCGACGGCTTCAACGTGGTGCTGCCCGCGCCGCGGCCCCTGGCGCCGGTCGGCGGGCCGGCCGACCCAGGCGGCTGGTCCGGCCGCGAGATGCTGCTGCGGGTGGAGGGCCCCGTAGACAATCCCCGGACCGGCGAGGCCGGCGCGAGCGGGCGGCACGCGGACGGACCCGACACGGACAGCACCGAGGTGCGCGGCTCGACGGCGGCCTACGCGGCCGGGCCCCGCGAGCTGCTGGCCACCATCTCCCGCATGATCACCCTGTTCCCGGGCGACGTGATCACGCTCGGCGCGACGGCAGCCCGGCTGCGCGTCACCCGCGAGGAGTACGCCGCCGGGCTCGAGCTCACCGCCGGCATCGAGGGCCTGGGCACGATCCGGACCCGCCTGGTACCGGACCACATCGAGCTGCCGAACGTCCAGGTCACCTGGCCGGCCACGGGCTCCGCCGGGTCGGAGGGGCCGTGACCCGCAGCCCCGACGTGCTCGTCATCCTCGCCGACGACCTCGGGTTCTCCGACCTCGCCGCGTTCGGCGGCGAGATCGACACCCCGGCCCTGGACCGGCTCGCGGGGCGCGGCGTCCGGATGAGCTCGTTCTACGCGACGCCCCGGTGCAGCCCGTCCCGCGCCGCCCTGCTCACCGGGCGCCACTCGCACGACGTCGGCGTCGGCGTGCTCACCAGCGACGACCGCCCCCACGGGTACCGCGGCTCCCTCGACCCCGCCGCGCCGACCCTCGCCGAGCGGCTGCGCGCCGTCGGCTACACGACGGCGCTCGCGGGCAAGTGGCACCTCTCCTCGCGGACGTCGGCCCCCGACGAGACCTGGCCCACCCGCCGCGGGTTCGACGAGTTCTACGGCGTCCTGCCCGGGGCCGTCAGCTACTACGACCCGCCGCTGGTGGACGGCGAGGAGCGGCTGCCGCCGTCGGCCACCGCGGGCGACTACTACCTCACCGACGACCTGTCGCGGTACGCGCGCGGCTTCGTGGAGCGCGCCCACGCGAGCGGCCGGCCGTGGTTCCTCTACCTCGCCTACACCGCGCCGCACTGGCCGCTGCACGCACGCGAGGCCGACGTCGCGAAGTACCGCGAGCGCTACCGCGCCGGCTGGGACCGGCTCCGCGAGCGCCGGCTCGCCCAGCAGCACCGGCTGGGCCTGACGACGACGTCGGCCCTGCCGCGCCGCGACCCGCGCGTGCGGGCATGGGCCGAGACGCCCGACCCGGGGTGGGAGGCCGAGCGCATGGCCGTGTACGCGGCGCAGGTCGAGGCGATGGACCGGGGTGTGGGGGCGCTGCTGGACCAGCTCGAGGCGCAGGGCACGCTGGACGACACGCTGGTGGTGTTCTGCTCCGACAACGGGGCGTGCGCCGAGGCGCTGCCCATGCCGTCGGGCCGCCTGTCCCGGGAGGTGTCCCCGCCGACGACGCGCGACGGGCGGGCGGTCAAGGTGGGCAACTCCCCCGACGTCGTGCCGGGGCCGGAGGACTCCTACGCGAGCTACGGCCGGTCGTGGGCGCACCTGTCGAACACGCCGTTCCGCCTGTACAAGCGGTGGGTGCACGAGGGCGGCATCGCCTCGCCGCTCATCGCGTCGTGGCCCGCGGGCGGCGTCCTGGCCGGGCACCTCACGGGCGGGCCGGGCCACGTGGTCGACGTCGCGCCGACGGTACTGCGCGCCGTGGGCGGGGACGCGGGCGGCATGGCGGGCGCGAGCATGCTCGACCAGTGGCGGGGCGAGGCCGCCGTCGAGCGGCCGCTGTTCTGGGAGCACCTCGGCAACGCCGCGGTGCGGCACGGCCGGTGGAAGCTGGTGCGCGAGGCCGGGCAGCCGTGGGAGCTGTACGACATCGTCGCGGACCGCGGCGAGACGCACGACCTCGCGGCGGGCCACGCCGACGTCGTCGTGCGGCTGGCGGGCTGCTGGGAGGCGTGGGCGCGGTCGGCGGGGGTGATCGGCTGGGACCGCCTGCTGGAGTACTACCGCTCGCGGGGGCTGGAGCGGTCGGTGCTGCCGGACTGACGCGCCGACTGCTGGCTGTGACTTCGGTCAGTTGCACGCCCCTGCCCGCGAGATCGGTCGGTTGCCTCGAGATCGGTCAATCAAACGAC
>NZ_JBHUUX010000095.1:0-16729 GCF_042670845.1 Promicromonospora sp. NPDC057138
GGGCGCGCGCCGAGGTCCACTGGGTGGTTCTGGTTGTTGTTCGGCGCGCCCCCACCCATCCCCCCCACATCACCCACCCCCACCCCCCACGCCCGCCGCGGTCAGGACTCCGCGGCGCCCGTCATGATCGCCACGGCCTCGGTCATGGTGTGCGACTTGGGCGTGATCGTCGCAACGCCCCGGCCCAGCCGCTGGACGTGGATCCGGTCGGCGACCTCGAAGACCTGCGGCATGTTGTGGCTGATGAGGATCACCGGCACGCCCTTGTCGCGCAGGGTCCGCACCAGCTCGAGCACCTGGCCCGACTCGCGGACGCCGAGCGCCGCCGTCGGCTCGTCGAGGACGACGACCTTCGAGCCGAACGCCGCCGCCCGCGCGACGGCCACTGCCTGGCGCTGGCCGCCGGACAGGTTCTCGACCGGGACCGTCACGTCCTGCAGCGTCGAGATGCCGAGCTCGCGGAGCTCGCGGCGAGCCCGTTCGCGCATCCCCGAGCGGTCGGTCATGCGCAGCACGGAGCCGAGCACGCCCTTGCGCCGCACCTCGCGGCCGAGGAACAGGTTCGCGGCGACGTCTAGCGACGGCGCGACGGCGAGCGTCTGGTACACGGTCTCGATCCCGGCGGAGCGCGCGTCCTGCGGGCGTTTGAAGTGCACCGGCCGGCCGTCGAGCAGGATCTCGCCCTCGTCGGGGATCTCGGCCCCGGTCAGGCACTTGATGAGCGTCGACTTGCCCGCCCCGTTGTCGCCGATGATCGCGAGCACCTCGCCCGGGTACAGGTCGAGGTCCACACCGTCGAGCCCGACAACCCGGCCGAAGGTCTTGACGAGACCGCGGGCCCGGAGGATCGGAGTCGCGGGGGTGTCGCCGGGGCGGTCGGTCGCTGTGCTGGCATCGATGGTGGTCACTTGCGCACCTTCCTGATCCACTGGTCGAGCGTGACCGCGACGATCACGAGGATCCCCACGGCAAGGGTCTGGTACAGCACGTCGAGCCCGGCGAGCGACAGCCCGTTGCGGAAGACGCCGACGATCAGCGCGCCGAGCAGCGTTCCCCAGACCGTGCCGCGGCCACCGAAGAGGCTCGTCCCGCCGATGACGACGGCGGTGATCGAGTCGAGGTTCAGGTCCACTCCCACGTTGGGGCTCGCCGCGTTCGCGCGCCCGATCTGGATCCACGCAGCGAGCGCGAGGATCGCGCCGGCGGCGAGGTACACGCTGATCAGGACGCGGTTGACGCTGATACCCGAGAGCCGCGCGGCGTCCTTGTCGTCGCCGACCGCGTAGACGTGCGTGCCCCAGGCGGTGCGCGAGAGCACGAGGGCCACCAGCAGGTAGGCCGCGAGCATGAGTACGACGCCGGTGGAGACTCGCACGCCGAGCACCGGGAACGCCGTACCCGTCCACGTCATCGACCCGGGCATGTCGCCCCCGCGGACAGTGGTGCCGTGCGAGTACAGCAGAGTGATGGCCAGGTAGATGTTGAGCGTCCCCAGCGTGGCGATGAAGGGCGGCAGCTTGAACCTGGTCACGAGCAGGCCGTTCAGGCCGCCGGCGGCGAGCCCCACCACCAGGCCGAGCAGCAGCGCGGGCACGGGCGGGACGCCGCCGGCGCTGGTGACCTGGGCCATCACCATCGAGGCCAGGACCATGGTCGCCCCGACCGACAGGTCGATGCCCGCGGTGAGGATCACGAGCGTCTGGGCGACGGCGAGAGTGCCGACCACCGCCACCTGCTGCGTGATCAGGGACAGGTTTCCGGGCGCCAGGAACCGGTCGTTGAGGAAGCCGAAGACGATGACCGACAGCACCAGCACGATCGCCGGGCTCAGGGCCGGGTAGCGGTGCAGGACACCGCGCACCCGCTCGATCGGGGTGCGGCGGTCGAGGAACTCGGCCGCCGGGTCTGGGGCGGACAGCGTGGATGTGCTCATAGAAACTCCTTGGTCGTGCGTCCGGACGAGGCGCCGCGCCGCCCCGAGGCGACGCGGCGCAGCTCGTCAGCCCCAGCAGATCTCCGACGCGGCGTCCGAGTCGATCGAGTCGACGCCGTCGGCGGGCGTGTCGGTCACGAGCTCGACACCGGTGTTGAAGAAGTCGAGGCCCTCGGTGGTCTCGGGCTTCTCCCCCGTCTCGGCGAGCTGCGCGATCGCCTCGACACCGAGCTCGGCCATCTTCACCGGGTACTGCTGGCTCGTGGCGTCGATCACGCCCTCCTTGACGTTGTCCACGCCGGCGCAACCGCCGTCGACCGACAGGAGGAGGACGTCGTCCTTCTCCTTGCCGGCCGCCTCCAAGGCCTGGTACGCCCCGTACGCGGCGGGTTCGTTGATCGTGTAGACGACGTTGACGTCCGGGTTCTTGGTGAGCAGGTTCTCCATCGCGGTCCGCCCGCCGTCCTCGGCGCCCTGGCTCGCCTCGTTGCCGACGAGCTCGTAGTCGCCGCCGCTGTACGAGCCGGTCGAGACCTCGTCGCCGTTAACCTTCGGGTCGGCCACGTCGATCCCCATGCCCTCCAGGAACCCCTGGTCGCGGTCGTAGTCGACCGAGACCACCTTGTCGTCGAAGAGGTCGAGCATCGCGATGGTGGCCTTCTCCCCGTCGAGCTGGGTGGCTGTCCACTGGCCGATGAGCTTCCCGGCCTCGCGGTTGTCGGTCGCGAACGTGATGTCGACGGCGTCGGCCGGGTCCGGCGGCGTGTCCAGGGCGATGACGTACAGGCCCTGGTCCCTCGCCCGCTGGATGGCGTCCACGACGGACGGGCCGTTCGGCGTGATCAGGATGCCGGCGTCGCCCCGGGCGACGGCGTTCTCGATCGCCTGGATCTGGGTGTCCTCGTCGCCGTCGGCCTTGCCGGCGGCCATCGTGAGACTGACCCCGTTCTTCTCGGCCGCTGCCTTGGCACCGTCCTGCATGGCGACGAAGAACGGGTTGGTCGTGGTCTTGACGATCAGGGAGACGCCGACTTCGTCGCCGCCGCCCGAGCCGCCGTCGTTGCCGCAGGCGGTGAGGCCGGCCGCCGCAAGGGCGACCATGCCGGTCAGTGCGGCGCCTCGCCGCAACGAAATTCGGTTGCTGGTCTTGAGGTTCACCATCGAACTCCTTCTTGAGGGCTTGCGCCGACAACGTTGTCAGGTCATTGTCTACCCGAGGAGCCAGGTAGGGTCAAGGCGACTGATCAAAGGAGAGACAGTTTCGTGACATCGGTGTCAGGCGATTCTTCAGCTTCGGCCGCCCAGCGGCGGCCGACGATGCGCGACGTCGCACGCCTCGCCGGCGTCGGGATCAAGACGGTCTCGCGGGTGGTCAACGGTGAGCCCAACGTATCCCCCGCGACCGCCGAGCGCGTCCGCAAGGCCGCGGCGGACCTCTCCTACGAGCCCGACCTCCACGCCGGCAACCTGCGCCGCGCCGACGGCCGTACCCGTACGCTCGGCCTGCTCGTCTCCAGCGTCGCCAACCCGTTCGCGGCGCAGGTGCACCGCGCGATCGAGCGTGTCGCCACCGAGTACGGGTACGCGGTGCTCGCGGCGAGCCTGGAGGACGACCCCACGGCAGAGCTGCGGGCGGTGACGGCGCTCGCCCGGCGCAGGGTCGACGGGTTCATCGTCACGCCCGTGAGCGACGACCAGTCCTACCTGCGCGTGCACATCGACCGCGGCACCCCGCTGGTGTGCGTCGACCGGACGCCGCGGGGCATCGAGACGGACTGCGTGGTGACGGCGAACGTCGACGGCGCCCGGGACGCCGTGCGCCACCTCGTCTCGTACGGGCACCGGCGGATCGCCTTCCTCGGCGACCTCGAGCGCCTCGAGACGGCGCGCCTGCGGCGCGAGGGCTACCTCACCGAGCTCGCGGCGGCCGGGATCGACGCCGACCCCGCCCTGATCGTGCTCGGCCTGCACGACGACGCGACGGCGACCGCCGTCGTCCGCACCCTGTTCGCGCTCCCCGACCCGCCCACCGCGATCTTCTCCAGCCAGAACCTGATCACCATCGGGACCATCCGGGCCCTGCAGCAGCTCGGCCTGGAGCACAAGATCGCCCTGGTCGGGTTCGACGACGTCGAGACCGGCGACCTCATGAAGCCCGCGATCACGACCATCGCGCAGGACCCGGACCGCATCGGCCGCCTGGCCGCGGAGCGCCTGTTCGCGCACCTCGACGGGGACCTGAGCCCGGCCCGCCAGGTCGTCGTGCCGACCCGCCTCGTCGTCCGCGGGTCGGGTGAGATCCCCGGGCCGGCGTGACTGCGGGGTCGGGCCGGGATGTCACAGCACTTCCGGCCCGAGGTTCACCGCGCCTGGGTGAGCTCCTCCGGGTGCAGCACCGCGTCGACGAGGGCGCCGTTGCGCCACACCGTCACCTCGGTGCGCCGCCCGATGGCCTCGCCCACCATGAGGCGCTGCACCTCCGTCGTGGTGACGACCGTGGCGCCGTTGATGGCCACGAGGATGTCGCCGGTACGGATCCCCGCCAGGTCGGCCGGGGATCGCGCGATGACCTGCGCGACCCGGATCCCCGTCGGGGCGCCGACCCGATTCGCCACCGGCTCGGGCAGCACCACCGGCGACCCGGCGATGCCCAGCCACGCGCGCCGCACCCGGCCGGTGCGGACGAGCTCGTCGATGATCGCCCGGGTCGTCGTGTTGATCGGCACGGCGAGGCCCAGGCCGATGCCCGCGACCGCGGTGTTGACGCCGACGAGCCGGCCACGCGTGTCGGCGAGCGCCCCTCCGCTGTTGCCCGGGTTGAGCGCCGCGTCGGTCTGCACCACCTCGTCGATGATCCGCCCGGCGCTGGTCGGCAGCGACCGGCCGAGCGCCGACACGATGCCGGCGGTCACGCTGCCGGCCAGGCCGCGCGGGTTGCCCAGCGCGACGACGAGCTGCCCCACCCGGAGGGTCGCTGCGTCCCCGAGCGTGAGGGCGGGCGGGATGTCGTCGTCGGCCCGGAGCACCGCGAGGTCGGAGAGCGGGTCGCGCCCGACCACCCGCGCGCCGACCTCCGAGCCGTCGCCGAAGGCCGCCCGCACGTCGCTCGCCGACTCCACGACGTGCGCGCTCGTGAGCAGCAGGCGGTCCCCGGGGATGACCGAGGCGCTCCCCGCGCCCGCTCCCCGGACCGTCCGCACCGAGACCGCCGCGACCGACGGCAGCACCGCGTCGACGACACGCACTATCGAGGCCGAGTAGGCGTCCATCGCCTCGTGATCGTCGGTCACGTTGTCGTCCGGCTCGTGGTCGCCCAGCTCGTGATCGCCCATAGAACCCATCACACACGCACGGCGACCCTGGCGGGAAGGGATTCGCCCAGGGCAGATATGCGGACCTCAGGTCGCCTGGTCCACCGCCCGGTCCAGCTCGCGCTCCCACGCGAGCATGCCGCCCTCGACGGACCGGGCCGCCAGCCCGGCGTCGCGCAGCCGGAGGGCCACGCGGGCCGACCGGACGCCGGACCTGCACAGCACGTAGACGGGCCGGCCCGCCGCCCAGGCGGCGACGCCGGCGACTGCCGCGACGGCGTCGTCCCCGGCGAAGGCGCCCGAGGGGACCACGCGCGCTCCCGGCAGAGCGGCGAGCTCCACCTCCCACGGATCGCGGACGTCCAGCACCGCGGGCTCGGCGCCGTCGGCGCGCAGCGCCGCCAGCTCGCGCACGGGCACCGCCGCGCCGTCCGCGCCGTTCGCGCCGTCCGACGGCGGCAGCCCGCAGAACGCCGCGTACGGGTCGACGCCGCCGGCGCCGGTCAGCAGCGCCCTGACGGGCTCCCGGGCGGGATCGCGCCGGACGGCGAGCTGCCGCCAGGTCAGGGCGAGCGCGTCATACATCGCGAGCCGCCCGAGCAGCGTCTCGCCCGCCCCCGTGACGAGCTTGATCGCCTCGGTCGCCATGACCGAGCCCAGGGTGCCGCACATCGCACCGAGCACGCCGCCTGCTGCGCAGTCCGGCGACGCGCCGGGCGGTGGCGGGTCCGGGAACACGTCCCGGTAGGTCACGCCACTGGCGCCGTCCGGCGGCGTGCCCCAGAACGTGGCGACCTGCCCCGTGAACCGGTAGATCGCACCCCAGACGCACGGGATGCCCAGCACCTCGGCGGCGTCCGAGACGAGGTAGCGGGTCGCGAAGGCGTCGGTCCCGTCGAGCACCAGGTCGTAGCCGGACAGCACGTCGAGCGCGTTCGCCGTGGTCAGCCGCTCCCGGTGCTCGACCACGTGGACGTGCGGGTTGACCTCCACCAGCGCGTCCCGCGCCGACGCCGTCTTGGGCAGCCCCAGGTCCGAGACGCCGTGGATCACTTGGCGCTGCAGGTTCGACACCTCGACGGCGTCGTCGTCGACAATGCCCAGCGTGCCCACACCCGCCGCGGCGAGGTAGAGCAGGGCGGGGCTGCCCAGGCCGCCCGCGCCCACCACCAGCACGCGCGCGTTCGCGAGCCGGCGCTGGCCCTCCGGGCCGATCCCCGGCAGCACCAGGTGGCGGGCGTACCGGGCGAGCTCGTCGCGGCCCAGCTCGCGGCCGGGCTCGACCAGCGGCGGCAGCGCGGTCACAGCGCGAGGTCCAGGTTGTTCCCGACCAGGTTGTCGCCGACGGCGACCAGCCCGTCGACCGGGGACGACGCCAGCGCCCGCTCCCGGCGCGGCGGCCGGCCGGCGCGGGCGGCGTCGTACCCCGCCTCGACGGCGAGCCGCATGGCGTGGGCCATGCGCACCGGGTCCGCGGCGCGGGTCACCGCGGTGGCAAGCAGGACGCCGTCGCACCCGAGCTCCATGGCCAGCGCGGCGTCCGACGCCGTGCCGATGCCCGCGTCCAGGATCACCGGGACCGACGCCGCGGCCGCTATGACCTCGATGTTGCGCGGGTTGGCGATGCCGAGCCCGGAGCCGATGGGCGAGCCCAGCGGCATGACCGCCGCGCAGCCCACGTCCTCAAGGCGGCGCGCGATGATCGGGTCGTCGTTGGTGTACGGGAGCACGGTGAAGCCGTCGTCGACCAGGGCCTTTGCCGCCTCGACCAGGCCTATCGGGTCGGGCAGGAGCGTCACGTCGTCGGCGATGACCTCCAGCTTGACCCAGTCCGTCTCGCACGCCTCCCGGGCGAGCTGGGCGGTGAGCACCGCCTCGCGGACGGAGAAGCAGCCGGCCGTGTTGGGCAGGGCACGGATGCCCAGGCGCGCGAGCAGGCCCCAGACGGAGGGGTCGCCGGAGCGGGCCGGGTCGTCCGACGGCCGGGGCCGGGACACGCGCCGCATCGCGACGGTGGTCAGCTCCGTGCCGGACGCTACGAGCGCGTCCTCCAGGCCCAGCAGGCTCGCCGCTCCCCCGGTGCCCATGACCAGGCGCGATCCCAGCGGCGTGCCCGCGATGGTCAGCGGTGCGTCGTCCATGGTCAGCCTCCCTGCACTGCGGTGACGACCTCGACGCGGTCTCCGGGCCGGACCGTGGTGGTGCCCCAGGCGCCGCGCGGCACGACGGCGTCGTCGAGCGCGACGGCGACGCCCTGCGGCGCGCCGTCGACCACGAGGCCGGGCAGCAGGCGCGCGACCAGGTCGGCGACGGGCAGGGGGCTGTCGAGCGGGTACGGCTCGCCGTTGACGAGGGCGGCCCCCGGCGCCTCGGCGATCGGCGCTCCGGCGGCGCCGGGCGACGCGGACGGTGCTGCGGCCGCGGACGGTGCTGCGGTCATGCTGTGCCTCCTCGAGTAGTGCTGTATGCGTCGGCGAACCGGCGCGGGTCCGCGAACCGGGCGGCGGCCTCGACGGCCGCGATGGCTGCTGGGCCGTCCGGCGCCACGCCCAGCGCCTGGTCGACGGCGGCCGCCGTCAGCGCCGTGAGCAGGATCCCGTTGCGGTGGTGCCCCGTGGCCAGGTAGAGGCCGTCGGCCGCCCAGCCCAGGATCGGCGCGTTGTCGGGGCTGCCGGGCCGGGACCGGGTGACGGTCTCCAGCAGCACGGCGTCGTCGAGCCCGGGCAGCAGGGCGCGCACGTCGCGCAGCAGCGCGAAGACGTCGCCGGCCCGGGTCAGGTGGTCGTCCGCGCGCTCGTCCGACGTCGCGCCCACGACCACCTCGCGCGTCCCGTCGGGCCGGACCGGGCGGGGCACGGCGTAGACGGGGCGGCCCTGCACGGTGCCCCGCACCACCACCGCGGGCGCCCGGTCGACGTCGGCGGCCAGGCGCAGCGTCGTGCCGGGCACCGGGCGGGTGGGGGCTCCCGCGAACAGGGAGCCGCTCGCGTGCCCGGCGGCCAGGACCACGGTCCCGGCGGCGTAGGCCGTGCCCGCCTCGTCGAGCGCGCCGACGACGGCGTCGTCCGCCCAGGTCAGCGAGACCGCGGCGCGCCGCACGAGGATCTCGTGCGCGGCGACGGCGGCGGACAGGGCCACCTGCACGGCACGCGGGTCCACCCGATGGTCGCCCGGGACCCACGCCGCACCCGCCACCCGCGGCCCGACGCCGGGCTCCCGCAGCCGCGCCTCGTCCGGCGCGATCTCCGCCGAGCCGAGGCCCCACCCGCTGTGCAGGTCCAGCAGCCGGCGCAGCGCGACCAGGTCGTCGCGGTCGTAGGCGAGGGCGAGCGTGCCGGCGGTCTCCAGGCCGACGGCGCCCGGCGGCAAGCCAGCCGCGCGCTCGAGTGCCTCGGCGAACGCCGGCCAGAGGGCGAGCGAGGCGGTGCCCAGCCGCGCCTGCCCCTTCTCGCCGAAGCCCGCCTCCATGACGGGCGCGAGCATGCCGGCGGCGGCGTGGGTGGCGCCGTCGCCGGGCGACGGGTCCAGGACGACGACGCTCGCGCCGGCCTCCACCGCGCGCCAGGCCGCGGTCAGGCCGACGATGCCCCCGCCGATGACGAGGACGTCGCACACATGACTGCTCACAGTTCTGCTCCCTTCGCTGGCATGACCCAGATCAGGTTCGACGGTCGGCGCCCTGCGCCCTCTCAGCCCCGTCCGGGGCTCCCGTGCACGCGACAACGATAGCCCTACACTCGCGGTCGTGGACCCCCGTACCCGGCTCGCCGACGCCCGCCTGTATCTGTGCACGGACGCCCGTCAGGACACCGGCGACCTCGAACCCTTCCTGCACGCGGCGCTGGAGGGCGGCGTCGACGTCGTCCAGCTCCGGGACAAGTCCCTGGAGGCGGCCCGCGAGGTCGAGCTGCACGCGCTCGTCGCCCGGGTGGCCGCCGAGCACGGCGCGCTGTGGGCGGTCAACGACCGGGCCGACATCGCGGGGCTGACCGGAGCGCCGGTGGTGCACATGGGCCAGGGCGACCTGCCGCCCGGCGCGGTGCGGGCCCTGCTGGGCGACGGCCCCGTGCTGGGCCGCTCCACCCACTCCCTCGACCAGGCGCTGGCCGCCGAGGCCGAGCCCCGCGTGGACTACTTCTGCGTCGGGCCGGTGTGGGCCACGCCGACCAAACCGGGCCGCGCCGCCGTCGGCCTGGACCTGGTGCGCGACGTCGCCGCCCGCGAGCCGGCCACGCCCTGGTTCGCCATCGGCGGGGTCGACGCCGCCCGCCTCGACCAGGTGCTCGACGCTGGGGCGCGCCGCGTCGTCGTCGTCCGCGCCATCACGCGGGCGGACGACCCCCGGGCCGCGGCCGCCGCGCTGCGCCGCCGGATCGCGGGCGCGGACGGGTAGAGCCCGATGTTGCCTGGCACCGTATCCGCTCCGTTACTCTTGGCCTCGCCATGAGCCTGACACGTCGCCCCTCCTCGCTGCTCGCCGACCATCGGCGCTGGTCAGCGAGCGTCCTGACGGTCATGCTCCTCGTGCTCGCCGTCCTCGGCGCGCAGGTCCTGTGCGGCGTCCACCTGAACGAGCAGGCCGCCGGCCACGCGGACGAAGCCGCCGTGCAGAGCCCGGGCCTGTGGCCCGCCGCCGAGACGACCGTCGCCGAGGCGCCGGACGTCGAGGCAGCCCTCGCACCTCCGGACGACGGCGCCCATGGCTGTTCCGACCACCGCTCGCTGACGGCGCAGGGCGACCCGGTCCGTCAGCCGCCGCCCGGGCCGGCCGTGATGCCGGAGCTCGCCGCGCAGTGGCTCGTGGCCGACCTGGCACACCGCGAGCCCCCGGTCCGGTCGAGCGTGACCGACGCCGCGGCGCCGTCGCTGACCGCCCTGGGGATCTCCCGGACGTAGACCACCACATCCCGTCGGCGCCACCCCTGGGTGCCGGCGGCTCCAGCGCGCCCCGGAGCGGGGTCGCGCGTGTGGTTCTACTCCGATCAGAAAGGTCCCCGCTTTCATGGAGCCCAGCTTCAACCCGACCAGTACCGCACCTGGCCGCGGTCGGCACCGGGCGGCCCGCCGCCCGGTCCTGGCCGACGTCGCCCGAGCCACCTCCGAGCAGGTCAGCGCGTTCGCCGGCCGCACCGCCGTCGTCGCGGCGGCCGGTTCGGGCGTGCTGCTGTCCTTCGTCGCCGCACCCGCCGCCCAGGCCGCCCCGGCTGACGCGGTCAGCACGTCGCTGGCCGGCACACCCGTCCAGGGCACGCTCAACGCGACCGACCTGAACGCCCTGACCGCGCAGGCCCGTGAGACGGTCGCCGCCGCGGGCGTCGTGGCGGTCGCACCCGATGCGGAGCTCAAGGTCGAGAAGGCGGCGGTCTCCGTCGTCTCGGCCGCGGAGAACGAGGACTACCAGGCACAGCTCGCCGCCGAGGCGGAGGCCGAGGCCGCCGCGGAGGCCGCGGAAGCGGCCGCCGAGGCCGCGGCGGCGATCGACATCCCGGCCTCGGCGTCGGGGTCCGCCGTCATATCGGTCGCCATGCGCTACCTGGGAGTGCCGTACGTCTGGGGCGGCACGACGCCTGCGGGCTTCGACTGCTCCGGGTTCACGTCCTACGTGTTCGCGCAGGTCGGGATCAACCTGCCCCGGACCTCGTCCGAGCAGCGGTACGCCGGGACCGAGGTGCCCTGGTCGCAGGCGCAACCCGGCGACCTGCTCTGGTCGCCCGGCCACATCGCGATCTATGCGGGCGACGGCATGCAGGTCGAGGCCCCGGTCCCGGGCAAGACCGTCCGGTACACCCAGGTCTGGCAGTCCAACCCGATAGTCCTGCGCGTCGGGTGACCCGTCGTCGGTGAGGGGCCAGGCGGCCCCTCACCGACTGGACGGGAAGCGTGCCCTGCCGGGTCTCACACGGTGCCGATCTTCAGACGGTGGCGGGCTTCAGACGGCGGCGGGCCGACGCCGTCGTGCGCCGGCGGCGAGCACCGCCAGGCTCGCGAGGGTTCCCCACAGCGCCAGCCCCTGGATCCAGGGGCCGAGCACGATCCCCGCGGTGCGGCCGTCGCGCAGCTCGACGTCGGCCGTCATGAGCCCTGCCTCGTCGAACGGGAGGGTCTGCTGGGTCGTTCCGTCCGGGGCGAACACCTGGCTGGTGCCCGTCGTGGAGAGGTTGACGACGCTGCGGCCCGTCTCGATCGCGCGCATGCGGGCGATCTCCCTCTGCTGCAGGTTCTCGTCGGTGCCGCGGAAGTCGGCGTTGTTCGTCTGGAACATGAACACCTGCGCGCCGTCGTTGACGTCTTCCCGGATGACGTCGTCGAAGGCCACGTCGAAGCAGATCGCCAGGCCGGCCTTCGCCCGGCCGAGGTCGAGGACGGGCGAGTCGTCACCCGGCGTGTACTCGCGCCCCAGCAGGTTGACGAGCTCGGGGACGATCGCGCCGTACAGCCACCGGTCCGGGATGTACTCGCCGAACGGCACGGGGTGCCGTTTCGCGTGCGTCACCTCGGGGCCGTCCCCCGTCCAGAGGAACGACGTGTTGTAGACGAGCTCCCCGACCGCGGACGCCGCGTTCAGGACGATCGGCGCACCGTAGGCGTCGGCGGCCTCGGAGAGCACCCGCGCGGTGGCCGGTTCGGCCGCGGGATCGCTGTCGACGCCGCCCTCGGGCCACAGCACCACGTCGACCCGCTCGTCCTCCAGCGGCACGGAGGCGGCGAGCTGCGAGCGCAGCACCTCCTGCGGCGCACGCCGGTCCGAGAAGGCCGCCGGCCCGTCGCCCTGCACGGCGCCGACCCGGAGCGTCCCGGCGTCGGCGGTCGGGAACTGCGGAACCATGACCATGACGACGGCGAGCAGGCCGACGGGAACCGCGCCCGACCATCGTGGGAGCGACAGCGGACGGGCGTCGCCTTCCGTCGCGCGGCGGGCCGCCCACCGGGCGGCCTCGACGGCTCCGGCGCACAGCGCCACCATGAGGAACCCGAGCCCGGACACGCCCAGCCACGACGCGACGGGCGCGATCGGGCTCTCGGACTGGCTCATCCCGAGCCGCCCCCACGGGAACCCGCCGTACGGCCAGGACCCCACGACGAGCTCGCGCGCCACCCATGCCCCGGCCACGAGTGCGGGGAGCGCCACGAGCCGCGTACCCGCGGTGTCGCGCCAGCGCGGCAGCCACCGGTAGGCGAGCGTGACGAGCGGCGAGAGGGCGGCGAGGAGCAGCGTCTCGACGGAGGCCAGCGCCACCCACGGCAGCCAGCCGAGGGGGTCGTCGCCGAGGAAGCGCGCGGCCCACGACACGTGCGGGAAGTAGAACGCGGCGCCGAACGCCGCGCCGACGAGCACGCTGCCCCACAGGCTCCTCCCGACGAGGGAGACCAGGGCGAGCGTCACGGCGACGAAGGCGAGCGGCCACCAGCCGAGCGAGGGGAAGGCCGCGTCGAGCGCGAACCCGCCGGCCACCGCGAGGGCGAGCGCCGCCCACGCCGGCACGAGCGGGCGCTCCGCGTGCGTGGTGTCCCGCGCCGGCGGGTGGAACCGAGCCGGGATGACGTTCTTGACCAAGGGCTTTTCGCCTTCACGGAGAGCGGAGGGGTGGACGCGGCCAGCCGTACCGTATCCCGATCACCGTGGAGAACAAGACCTCGCCGCCACTCCCGCGCGTGGCAGTCGCCTGCCACTGCGCGAGGCCGACGGGCGGTTCAAGGGGTCAGGCGCACCGCGGACGCGGTCCGCCCGGGAGCCGCGATGAGCTGGTCGAAGATCAGCTCGCCGGCGCCGATGAGGACCTGGGCGAACGCGGGCCGGTCGACCGGGATGATCGTCAGACCCGCACGCGTCGACCGGAGCGCCTCCTGGACGAAGCGCTCAGGACCCCACACGGCGACCAGCGCGGCGAGGAAGCCCGAGACGATCACCGTCGAAGGGTTCAGCAGGTTCACGGCGTTGCGGATCGCTATCGCGAGCAGCCGCGCCTGCCGGTCGACGATCGGCCGGACGTCGTCGTCGAAGACCATCTCGGCCAGACGCTCGGGCAGGAGGTCGATGTCGGGACCGGACAGCCCGACCGCGCCGAGCAGCTCGCCCCGGGTGACCTCGGCCTGGAGGCATCCGGACGAGCCGCAGTGGCAGGGCCGGCCCTCCGGCACGACGACCGTGTGCCCGATCTCCCCCGCGTACCCCTCCGCACCGAGGAAGATCTCGCCGTCCCGCCCGATGTAGCCCCCGCCGATGCCGCTGGACCCGCCGACGAGATGCAGGACGTAGTCACGCCCTCGCCCCTCCCCGAAGGTGCACTCCGCGCGCATCGCCAGGGTCGCGGCGTTGGCGGCCCGCACGGGAAGGCCCGTCGCCCTGGCGAGCTCCGCGGCGAGCGGCACGTCGTACCAGCCAAGATGGTCCGCCTCGCGCACGATGCCGTCAGCCACCCGAACCTGACCGGGGACGCCCACACCCACGCCGAGAACTCGCAACGGTCCGCGGCTCCCCGACAGGAGCTCGGGCAGGGCGGATACCACGATCTCGCAGAGCCCGGAGACGTCCAGGCCTCCGCTGCTCACAGCCGTGCTCGTGCGCCCGCGCACCGCCCCCGTCGGGCCGATCAGAGCGACCTGGACGGTGTCGACCGCGACGTCGACGGCGACCGCCACCGTGGAGGGGTCGAGCTCCTGGATGAAGCTCGGCCGCCCCACACCGCGCTCTTCGGACGACGGCCGCTCGATCACCAGCCCCATCCGGGACAGGTCGGACAGCAGCACGCCCATGGTCGAGCGCGTCACCCCGAGCCGCTCAGTGAGGTTCTTGCGCGAGGACGGGCCCTCCCGATGCAGGATCGCGACGAGGTCCGAAAGGTTGCGCTCGCGCAGCTGATCCGTCGTGGTGCGTCCGCGGGTGACGCTCTGCGTCCCAGCTTCGGCCATGGCGTGAGCCTACTGGATCCGTTCCCGGAACCGGCACGAGGCCGGCACGCGCGGCCGCGCGGTGCTGACACGACAAAGGCCGCTGACCTGGTCTTACACCAGGTTCAGCGGCCTCCTCTACCGAGGATCAGCCGGACTTGCGGCGGAACATCTTCTGCACGGGTCCGGTCGTCTCCGAGCCGTGTACCGCACCGGTGTTCACATCGCCTGCGGCGGTCCGGCTCCGTGCCGCGTTCTTGCGGTCCAGAGCTTCCTTGAACCGCGCCTTCGCATCCGTGCTCGGCGCCGTCGGCGCCTTGGGCTGTTCAGCGCCCTGGGCCTCGGACTCCTCGGCATTGGGCTTCTCGTCCGTCACACCGATCACCTCCTCCTGTTTCGGGGGTCCCTCGATCGGGTCCGTCGTCCGCCCCAGCCTGCACCACGATTCGACCTGGTGCCAACGCTTTTCGAAACCTCCAGGAGACGGGTGCTAGGCCTGCGCGGCGGCGCGCTCCGCCGCCCGCTCGGCGCGCTCGGCGCGCAGGGACGTGATGGCGGTCTCGAAGTCCTCGAGCGAGTCGAAGGACTGGTAGACGCTCGCGAACCGGAGGTAGGCCACCTCGTCGAGCTCGCGCAGCGGGCCGAGGATCGCCAGCCCCACCTCGTACGCGTCGATCTCGGCGCTTCCGTTGCTCCGCAGGGTCTCCTCGACGCGCTGGGCGAGGATCGCGAGGTCGTCGTCGCTCACCGGGCGGCCCTGGCAGGCCTTGCGCACACCGGCGGCGACCTTGTCGCGGCTGAAGGGCTCGGTGGCGCCGGAGCGCTTGACCACGGAGAGGCTGGCCGTCTCGACCGTCGTGAATCTGCGGTTGCAGTTCGGGCACTGCCGCCGGCGCCTGATCGACAGGCCGTCGTCGGAGGTCCGCGAGTCCACCACGCGCGAGTCGGCGTGGCGACAGAACGGGCAGTGCATGCTCACTCCTGCGTGGTCGACCACGGACCGGAGGCCTCCGGTCGCGCCCCGACCGTAAGCGGGCAAACCACCCCCATGCAACATCGCCGCAACATTCGACGGCGATTCGTGGCCTCTTGTCACTCCTTGGGTAGGAGCAGCAGCTCTCCGACCCGCACGGTGCCCGACGACATCTCGTTCAGATCCTGGAGCCGCGCGACCGCGTGCCGGACGTCCTCGCCCGGCTGCGCCACCTCCCGGGCGAAGCCCCAGAGCGTCTCCCCCGGCTGTACCGCGTGCACCCGGACCTCGGTCGGCTCGCCCGGGGAGCTCGCGACCGCCGTCGCCCCCCACGTGGCCATCGGCGCGACGAGGATCATCGCCAGCAGCACGAGCACCACGCGGCCGCGCCGCGTGAGCCGCAGGCCGGCCAGGCCCAGCCGGTCGGCGACCGTCCGCGCCGGGGCCGGCACATAGGCCCGGACCGCGGCCAGCCTCGGTGCCGGCGCGTACGCCGGTTCATGCGCCGGCTCATACGTCGGGGTGTACTGCCGCAGCGGGATCACGTCCCCCATGGCCCCTCCTCGAAGAGTGACTCGAACCTGTGTCCTCATACACGCGTTCGACGAACGCACGTACCATTGTGTAGCACGGGACACCGTCGATGTCGAGACACGCTCGAACATTCGTTTGAGCCGAGCAGCTTTGTGACCTAGAGTGGGTCACGCACAGGAGAACATTTGTCGGAACGGGAGGGGCAGGGGCATGACGGGACGGGACGGGACCAGCGACACGAGAGCCGTCGACACGGCGCTCTCGGGCGTCGCCACGTTGGACGAGCCGGGCGACGGGGCGGTCGCTGACGTGCACGCGATCTCGCCGACAGACCGCCTCACCGAGCGGCAGCGCCTCGTGCTGGACACGATTCGGCAGTCGTTCGAGACGCGGGGCTACCCGCCGTCGATGCGCGAGATCGGCGAGGCCGTCGGGCTGGCGAGCCCGTCGAGCGTCAAGCACCAGCTCCAGATGCTCGAGAAGAAGGGCTTCCTGCGTCGCGACCCGAACCGGCCCCGCGCCATGGAGCTCGTCGAGCCGATGGCCGACCAGGTCGACAAGCCGACGCGCGGCGAGATCCACTGGCCCGAGCCGCGACGCAGCGGCCAGATCCACTGGGGCGGCTCGGTGCCCGACGACGCCAGCACCCCGGCGCCGTCGTACGTGCCGCTCGTCGGCCGGATCGCGGCCGGTGGCCCGATCCTCGCCGAGCAGGTCGTCGAGGACGTGTTCCCGCTCCCCCGCCAGCTCGTCGGCGACGGCGAGCTGTTCCTCCTCAAGGTCGCCGGCGACTCGATGGTCGACGCCGCGATCTGCGACGGGGACTGGGTGGTGGTGCGTCGGCAGAACGTCGCCGAGCAGGGCGAGATCGTCGCCGCCATGATCGACGGCGAGGCCACGGTCAAGACGTTCAAGCAGTCCGACGGGCACGTGTTCCTGCTGCCGCAGAACCCGGCCTACGAGCCCATCCCGGGCGACGAGGCGCAGGTCCTGGGCCGCGTGGTCGCGGTGCTGCGCAGCCTCTGACGGGACCCGCGAAGTAGAGCGCCTGTCCCCCCTGCGCAAGGCTCACCTTGCGCAGGGGGGACA
>NZ_JBHUUX010000096.1:0-15679 GCF_042670845.1 Promicromonospora sp. NPDC057138
GTGTATAAGAGACAGGCTTGTCCGAGTCTCCCTGGAGTGCCAGGGAGACTCGGACAAGCGCTCTACTTCGCGGCCCTGCGGGGGCGGGTCGCTACTGGACGTCTACCCAGTAGCTCTCGGTGTCCAGCCTGCCGCTGCCGATGAAGACCTCGGTACCCGCCTGGACGCTGCTGAGGTACTTGTTGCTGCTCAGCCACCCTCGGTTCACGAGGTTGTTGGTGAAGTCCCGCAGGTTGAGGTTCACCGAGGTGGTGTTCGACGTGCGGACGAACGAGAACACGTTCCATCCGACGCCGTTGCCCGCGTCGATCCAGCCGCGGTACAGGTCCCAGCTGCCGCCGCCGAGGTTGACAGTGGTCTGGTAGGTGCCGGCCGGCCCCGCCCCGCCCGACTTGTAGGGCCAGATCATGATCTCGTCGCTGGGGTTGTTCGATCCGCTGGGGTTCGACTGGGTGTGCAGCCACAGGTCATAGGCGACGTTCATCGTGCCCGACCCGGTCACGCTGTAGTTCCAGGTGGTCGGGACGCTGCGGTTGTCGCCGACCCGGATCGGGAGCTCCGTGCCGGGACGCTGCCAGCCCCAGTGCCAGCCGAGGACGGCGCTGGAGTAGCTCTTCACCGAGTTCGACTGCCCGCTCCAGTCCCAGGTGGTGCCCCACCCGATGGTGTCGCCGGACTGCCAGTTGTCCCACACGCACTGCCAGCCGGAGCCGGACCCGCTGCCCCAGAGGTTGTTGACGACGTAGTACTTGCCCATCGCGATGTTGCCGCCGCTGGAGCAGGTGCTCGCGGCTTGGGCCGGCGCGGCCGTGGCCAGGGCCGGCACCACGGCAAGGCACAACGCGGCGACGGTTCCAGTGATCAAACGTCTGAGGGATGCCGTTCGTCTTTGAGGCATCGCAGTCCCTTCTGCATGGTCCATCGGGCCGCCATTGGCCCGAAAAGATCCGATGAAATAACGGGTGAAACCAATCATGAGGTCGCCATTTCGAAATGTCCATGGTTGTGCGCCGACTCGTCGAAGCGCTTCCGCGCCGTTGGCCGTCGCTATACTTCAGAACGTCAAGGCGGACGCCGCCTGCGCTCGAAAAAGGGGCGCGCGACGGGCCGGGAGCCTGGCCCGCACGGGACACATACGGACCGCACCACTCATCCGTCACTGTTCCCCTGGAGGCCCCGTGCCCACAGTGTCCGCACACGTCGCCCGTACCGTCGCCCGCCACATCGACCACGTCTTCGGCGTCATGGGCAACGGCAACGCCTGGTTCCTCGACGACCTCACGCGCGCGACGACCGCCCGCTTCACCGCCGTCCGGCACGAGGCCGGCGGCGTGGTCGCCGCGGACGCCCACTTCCGCGCGTCGGGCCGCATCGCCGCCGCGACCGCCACCTACGGCGCCGGCTTCACCAACACGCTCACCGCGCTCGCCGAGGCCGCCGCGGCCCGGGTGCCGCTGGTGCTGTTGACCGGCGACGAGCCGACGTCGGGCCCGCGCCCCTGGGACGTGGACCAGATCGCGCTGGCGGCCGCCGTCGGCGCCCGCACCTACACGGTCGGGCGCGCGGACGCCGCCGCCACCAGCGTCATCGCCATCGAACACTCCCTGACCTATCGCGTGCCCGTCGTGCTGGCGATCCCCTACGACGTCGCCGCACTGGAGGCCGGGCCCATCCCGGACGCCCCGCAGCCCACGCTGCCCGCACCGCTGGCCCCCGCCGGGCCGTTCGACGCCGCGGCCATCGCCGACCTCGCCCGGCACCTCGCCGACGCCGAGCGGCCCCTGCTGCTCGCGGGCCGCGGCGCGTGGCTCGCCGGCGCGGGCGCTGCGCTCGGCGAGCTCGCGGAGGCCACCGGCGCGCTGACCACGACGACGGCGCTGGGCCGCGGCGTCTTCCCCGACGGCCGGTACGACCTCGGGGTCGCCGGCGGCTTCGGCGCCGCCGGCGCGATGGAGCTGGTGCGCGAGGCCGACGTCGCCGTCGTGCTCGGCGCGTCGCTCAACCAGTTCACCATGCGCTTCGGCGACCTGTTCGCGCCGCGCACGCGCGTCGTGCAGGTGGACATCGCGCCCGCGGCGACGCACCGCCACGTCGGCGGCTTCGTCCGGGGCGACGCCGCGCTCGTGGCCCGCGCCCTCATGGACGAGCTGCACGACCTGGGCGCCAAACCGTCCGGGTGGCGCGAGACCGTGGACGTCGCCGCGGCCCGCGTCTACGAGACCGGCCCCGCGGACGGCGTCGCCCCCGACGGGCGCCTCGACCCGCGCAGCGTCGCGCACCGGCTGGCCGGCCTTCTGCCCGCCGACCGGGTGGTCGTCTCGGACGGCGGGCACTTCATCGGCTGGGCCAACATGTACTGGCCCGTCGACTCCCCCGACCGGATGGTGATGGTCGGCACCGCCTTCCAGTCCATCGGGCTCGGCTTCCCGAGCGTCGCGGGCGCCGCCGCGGCCCGCCCGGGCGCCGCCGTCGTGCTCACGACCGGCGACGGCGGCGCGCTCATGGCGCTGGCCGACCTCGAGACCGCCGTGCGCACCGCCCGGGGGCGCGGCATCGCTGTGGTGTGGAACGACGCCGCCTACGGCGCCGAGGTACACGTCTACGGACGGCAGGGCATCGCGAAGGAGCCGATGCTCATCCCCGAGACGGACTTCGCGGCCCTGGCCGCGGCGGTCGGGGCCGAGGGCGTGGTCGTGCGCTCGCTCGCCGACCTCGACCGGGTCGCGACGTGGGACGCCGAGCCCGTCGCCGGACGCCGGTTCCTGCTGCTCGACTGCCGGGTCTCGGGCGACGTCGTCGCGCCGTACCAGGAGGAGATCCTGCGGGCGAACCGCACCCGCTGATGCCCCTCGGCGCCCGCCCGCCGGTCAGTCGGGCGCCCACCCGGCCCATCGGCCGGTCGTCAGCCGAACGTCAGCAGCACCTTCGCCGAGGACGACGCGTCGGCCGCCGCCTCGAACGCGTCCAGCGTGCGGCCGACGGGGTACTCGTGACTCACGACTGCCCCCACGTCCAGCGACCCGTCGGCCATGGCCGCCAGCACGGCGTCGACCTCGTCGTTGAACCGGAACGAGCCGATCAGGTTCAGCTCGCGCGTGACGACGAGGGACAGCAGCGCGGGCTGCGGGCCGCTCGGCATGAGCCCGACGAGCACTACCGCGCCACCGCGCACCGCCCCGCGGACCGCCGACTCCAGTCCTGGCGACGATCCCGAGCACTCCAGAACCACATCCGCCTCGACGGCCGCGATGCCCTCGGCGTCCGTGGCGGCTAGCGTCTCGTCGGCGCCCAGGGCGCGCGCCGTGGCGAGGGCGTGCTCGTGGAGGTCGACGGCGATCACCCGGCCCGCGCCATGGTGCTTGAGCACCGCGACGGCGAGCGCCCCGATCGGCCCGGAGCCGATCACGAGCGCCGTCCGGCCGGTGACGTCGCCGGCCCGCTCGACGGCGTGCCAGGCGACGCCGGCCGGCTCGGCCAGCGCCGCGGTCCGCAGGTCGAGGCCCTGGGGCAGCACACGGAGCAGCCGGACGGGGATCGCGACGTGGGACGCGAACGCGCCGTCGGTGTGCGGCACGTGCGCCGCGCTGCCCAGGTAGGAGGCGCCGGGCGAGATGTTCGGCCGCTCCGGCGGGTAGCGCCCCGGCGCGGTGCCCCGGGTCGCCGGGTGCACCGCGACGTCCGTGCCCGCCGCGGGGCCACCGCCGTCGGCCGCAGGCACGACGACCGTGCCGGAGACCTCGTGCCCGAGGCGCATCGGTGCGCGCAGCACCGACTCGCCCGCTGACCCGTGCCGCCAGTAGTGCAGGTCCGAGCCGCAGATCCCGCCGTAGGCGATGCGCACCAGTGCCTCGTCCGGCGCGGGCGTCGGCAGGGGATGCGTCTCGACCCGCAGGTCTCCCGCGCCGTGCGCGACGACGGCGGTGACGGCGTCCGGCAGGCTGCTCATCGGTCTCCTCGGGCGGGCACCACGGCGGGGCGGCCGAATGCCCGGTGGGTGGCGTTCTCGGGCACGGTGAGGTCGCGGTTGCGGGTCTCGGGCGCCAGCAGCGCCGCGACGAACGCCAGCAGCATCGCGAAGGACATGTACACGGCGACCGGGACCCACGAGCCCGAGAACGCGGTGACGAGCGAGGCGGCGATCAGCGGGGCGAACCCTCCGCCGAGCACGGCCGCGAACTCGCGGCCCAGCGTGACGCCCGCGTAGCGGTAGCGGCTGCCGAACAGCTCGGGGAAGTAGCTCATGGTGATCGCGACACCGCCCTGGCAGGCGAGCATGAAGCCCACGATCATCGCGAGGTAGATCCAGCCGAGGCCGCCCGTGTTCAGGGCCAGGAACGTGGGGTACGGGAGCACCAGCAGGATCCCGGCCACGACCAGGAAGACGCCGCGGCGGCCGAACCGGTCCGACAGCGCGCCCAGCAGCCAGGCCGCGATGCCGCCGAAGATCGCGCCCACCAGCAGGATCTGGGGCACGGTACCGGCGTCGATCCGCACGGTGTCCTTGAGGTAGGACGCCATGAAGACCTGGTAGGTGTACGACTGGACGCTGAGCCCGACGGTCATGAACGTGACGATCGCCAGCAGGCGCTTGCCGTTGCGGAACACTTCGCGCACCGGAGCGCCGGCGGTGGCCTTCTTCTCCTTGGCCTCGGTGAACACCGCAGTCTCCGAGAGCTTGCGCCGGAAGAAGTAGGCCGCGAGCGTCACGAGGATGCTGGACATGAAGACGGCGCGCCACCCCCAGCTCATCAGCTGGTCCTCCGGCAGGAGCTGCACCAGGGACCACGCCCCGGCGCCGAGCACCGTGCCCGCAGCCGCGCCGACCATGACCAGGGACGCGAGCCGTCCGCGCCTGCCGCGCGGCGCGGCCTCGGTGAGCAGCGTCGCACCGCCGGACTGCTCGGCGCCGGCGCCGAAGCCCTGGCCGAACCGGCACAGCACGAGCAGGATCGGCGCGAGGACCCCGGCCTGGTCATAGGTCGGCAGCAGGCCGATGGCCAGGGTGGACAGCCCCATGAGCAGGAGCGTGGAGACCAGCACCCACTTGCGGCCGAGCCGGTCGCCGTAGCGCGAGAAGAACAGCCCGCCCAGGGGCCGGGCGCAGAAGCCGACGGCGTAGGCGCCGAAGCTCGCGAGGATGCCGGCGGCCGGCGAGACGTTCGGGAAGAACAGGGTGCTGAACACGAGCGCCGATGCCGTGCCGTAGAGCACGAAGTCGTAGTTCTCCAGGGCCGTGCCGACGAGGCCGGCCATCGCGGCCCGGCGCACCTCGGCGGGTCGGGTCGCGCCCTGGGCGGCCGCGCCGGTCTCGCCGGACTCGACGGCCTCGGCGGTCGCGGGCAGGTCGTGCGGCGGCGTCGCCGCGGTGGTGTGGTCCATCGTTGGTACCTCCGGTCGTCGCTCCCGGCGGGAGCAGCACGTCGTTGTGTCGACCTCGACGGGTCGTACGCCATCTGCAGACTGGTTGTGAGCGTGATCGTTGCGACTACATGCCAGCTTTAGGCGCAACGATCACGCCCACAGATCGACCTCCCTCGTGGCGGTGGCGGGGCCGTGGGTGACGAGGATGCGGATCAGCTCGGCGACCCTGGCGGCGAACTCGGGGTGCGCGGCGATCTCGTCGCCGAGCAGCCGGTCGTGCACCAGGACAGCGGTCACGAACGCCTCGGTCCCGGCGCTGGTGCGGGACAGCTCGGCGAGCCGCTCGCGCGCCAGGTCCGTCATGGCCGCCGCATGCGGACCGGGGTCGAACCCGTCGACGGGCGCGACGCAGCACAGCCACGCGGCGACCGTCAGCGCCAGGTGGTGCGGCATCCGGCCGGACGCCAGCATCCGCAGCGCGGGTGCGGGGACCCGCTGCCGCAGCTTCACGGAGCCGTCGGAACCGACCTGGCTGGTCCGGTGCCCGAGCGCGGAGTTCGACCAGCGTCCGAAGAGCTGCTCGACGTACGCCTCGACGTCGAACCCGCGCGGGAGCGCGATGCTCGGCAGGTACTCGTCGGCGATCACCGCACGGGCGGCCCGTTCGACGAACTCCTGCGCGCGGGCGTCGGGGATCGTCGCGCGGCCGTCCAGGGCGCCCAGGTAGGCGATGAGCGAGTGCGTGCCGTTGAGCAGGCGCAGCTTGACCAGCTCGTACGCCTCGACCTCGTCGGAGAACACCGCTCCCCCGTGCTGCCAGGTGGGCCGGCCGGCCGCGAACCGGTCCTCCAGCACCCACATGGTGAACGGCTCGGCGGGCACCGGTGCGGCGTCGACCAGGCCGGTCGTCCGGCGCACCTCGGCGGCGTACCGGTCGCTCGTGGCCGGCACTATGCGGTCCACCATCGAGTTGGGAAACGTCACCGACGTCGAGACCCAGTCGAGCACGTCCTGCCCGGCCCCCGACGCGGCGAGGAAGTCGAGCACCAGGCCGCGCGTCGTCGTGCCGTTGGACTGCAGGTTGTCGCAGGACAGCACGGTCACCGGGGCGCCGTGCCCGAGCGCCCGCCGTTCGAGCGCCCGGGCGACCTGGCCGATCGTGGTGACCGGCGCCTGCCGGCCGCGTGCGCTCAGGTCGTGTGCGACGTCGGCGTCGTCCAGGTCGAGGCGGCCCGTGCGCGGGGAGAAGCGGTACCCGTGCTCGGTGACCGTGAGGGTGACGACCCGGGTGGCCGGCGCGGCGAGCGCCGCGACGACGGCGGCCGGGTCCTCGCTGGCGACCAGGGTGCCGGTGTGCACGCCGGGGACGGAGACGGCGCTGCCCTCAGGCGCGATCTGCAGCACCGAGTACAGGTGGTCCTGCGCCCGCAGGGCGTCGACGACGCGGCGCGAGCGGCTCGCGACGCCCAGGATCCCCCAGTCCCCCGGGTCCGCGCGCTGCGCGAGCGCCGTGTAGACGGCCTGGTGCGCGCGGTGGAAGTTGCCGAGCCCGAGGTGGACGATGCCGGTGCCGCCGGGCGCCTCGGGGGCGACCAGGAGGCCGGCGACGGGCGCGGTGCGGCTGAGCGCGGTCCCCGCGGGGACGTCGGTCACAGGCACAGAGACAGGCACAGAAGTGGGCACAGAGGTCACGGGCGTCACCAGTCCGTGAGGGTGCCGTCGAGCTGCCGCGCGACAGGGAGGTAGGCGCTCTCGTAGGGGAACTTCGCGGCGAGCTTCTCGTCGAGCGCGACGCCCACGCCGGGCGCGTCTCCGGGGTGCAGGTACCCGTCGGCGTAGCTCCAGGAGTGGGGGAACACGTCGTGCACCGGCTCGGGGTAGCCCATGTACTCCTGGATCGCGAAGTTGTGGGTCGCCAGGCCGACGTGGACGCTCGCGCCGAACGACACCGGCGACACGTCCGACGGCCCGTGCGGCGCCCCGCGCACCTGGTAGACCTCGGCCATGGCGAGGATCTTGCGCAGGTGGCTGATCCCGCCGGCGTGCACGACGGCGCAGCGCACGAAGTCGATGAGCTGCTCGGTGATCAGGTGGTGCACGTCGAAGACGGTGGTGAACGCCTCGCCGATCGCCAGCGGCGTCGTCGTGTGCTGCCGGACGAGCCGCAGGACGTCCTGGTTCTCCGCGGGAGTGACGTCCTCGAGCCAGAACAGGTCGACGGGTTCGAGCGCCTTGCCGAGCCGCGCCGCCTGCTGCGGCGTGAGCCGGTGGTGAGCGTCGTGCAGCAGGTGAACGCCTGCACCGACGTGCTCGCGGACCGCGGCGAGCGCCTCGGGCGCGTGCCGCAGGTAGGCGCTCGTGTCCCAGCTCTCCTCGACCAGCGCGGAGCCGCGCGCGGCGGGCTCGTAGGACGCGACGTCGCGGTGCACGCCGTACACGGTCTCCAGGCCGGGCACGCCGGACTGCGCCCGTACGGCCCGGAAGCCCTGGGCAAGGCGCGCGTCGACGGCGTCGAGCAGCGCCGGGACCTCCCACGCGGAGGCGTGGGTGTAGGTCAGCACGCGGTCGCGCACCGCCCCGCCGAGCAGCTGGTAGACGGGCTGGCCGAGCGTCTTGCCCTTGACGTCCCACAGGGCGACGTCGACCGCGCCGATCGCGGCCATGGTGACCGGGCCGCGCCGCCAGTACGCGCCGCGGTACAGGAGCTGCCACGTGTCCTCGATGCGCGCGGGGTCGCGGCCCACGAGCAGCGGGGCGAGGTGGTCGCGCAGGTAGGACGCGACGGCGAGCTCGCGGCCGTTGAGGGTGGCGTCGCCGTAGCCCACGACGCCGTCCGCGGTGGTGACCTTGAGGGTGACGTAGTTGCGGCCGGGGCTGGTCACGATGACGTCGGCGGCGACGATGCGGTCGCTCATGCGGAGACCTCCTGCGCACGCGGCGCGACGACACGCTGGAGCGGGCGACCCTCTGCGAGCGCGGTGACGTTGTCGGCGACGTCGGCCAACCGGCCCAGGAACGTCTGCCGCGTGACGCCGGACAGGTGCGGCGTCATGAGCACGTTGTCGAGCGTCTCGAACGGGTAGGCGGACGGCTGGGCGGTGCCGTCGGGGCCCGGGTAGGAGTACCAGACGTCGAGCGCGGCGCCACGGATCCGGCCCTCCGCGAGCGCCTCGTACAAGGACTGTTCCTGGACGACCGGCCCGCGGGCGACGTTCACCAGCACGCCGTCGGCGCCGAGCAGCGCGAGCTCGGGCGCGCCGATCATGCCGCGCGTCGCCTCGGTCAGCGGCGCGCACACCACGACGACGTCGGACTCGGCGAGCAGCCGCGGCAGGTCCTCGCCGCCCCCAGCCCACGTGAGTCCCGCGGAGGCCGCGTCGAGTCGGCCGCTGCCGGTGACGGCGCAGCCGGTAGCGCCGAAGGCGGACAGCACCCGCCAAGCCGCGGCGCCGATGTGGCCGAACCCGACGAACCCGACGCGGGCCGCCTCGAGCGTCTCGGTCTGCGGCAGGCGGCGGTCGTGCACGGAGGACCGCCAGCGTCCGGCGCGCAGGGCGGCGTCCGCCTGGTGCAGCTCGCGGCGCAGGTCGATGGCGGCCCAGACCACGTACTCGGCGATGGACCGCTCATGGTGGAAGGTGTTGGCGACGACGACGCCGGGACGCAGCGCGGCGAGGTTCACCTTGTCGGTCCCGGCCCCGGCGACCTGGACGAGCCGCAGGTGCGGCGCCGCCTGGGCCATCGCGGGCGTCAGCTCGGGGCCGACGAGCACGTGCGCGTCCGCCAGCGCGGCGTCGAGCCCCGCGCCGGACGCGCCGACCGCCCACGACAGGCGGGTGCCGTGCGGCAGCCGGGCGGCGAGCTCGGAGCGCAGCGGGAGCAGGTTCGCGTCGGTGACGACGACGTTCAGCGGGCCGGTCATCGCCGCGCCCCTCGCGGGTCCCAGCCGGGGGCGGGCGCCGTCGACTGCCGGACCACGAGCTGGGTGGGCAGGTGCACGGTGCGCGGCGCCTCGGCGTCGCCGGGCTCCGGGGTGAGCAGCCCGTGCAGCAGGTCGATGCTGATCACGCCGGCCCGCGACATCGGGACCTGGATGCTGGTGAGCTGCGGCGTGGCGACCTGCGCCATCGTCGTGTCGTCGATGCCCACGACGCTGAGGTCGTCGGGGACGGCGAGCCCGAGCTGGGCGGCGCCCTCGATGATCCCCAGGGCGACCAGGTCGTTGTGCGCGATGACGGCGGTGGCACCGGTCGCGACGACGCTCGCCGCCGCGGCGTTCCCGCCGGCGATCGTCTCGGCGTGCCAGCCGAGCACCTCCAGGTCGACGTCGTTCTCCCCCGCCAGCCGGCGGACCGCCGCCACGCGGTGCTCGTTCGACCAGGACAGCCGGTTGCCCTGCACGTACGCGATGCGCTCGTGGCCCAGCACGCGCAGGTACTCGACCGCCTGGCTCAGCCCGTGCTCCGCGTCGGCGAGCACGCTCGGGACCTCGTCGGAGTCGCGGTTGACCAGCACGAGGGGCGCGTCGCCGCACAGCTCGACGATGTCGTGGGCGGGCAGGCGGGGGGAGCACGCGATGAAGCCGTCGACGCGGCCGTGCAGCTCGCCCAGGATCTCCCGCTCGCGGTCGGGGCTGTTGTCGGCGTCGGTCAGGACGAGGATCTGACGCCGGTACCAGCCGTGCGCCTGGGCCGCCTTGACGAAGCTGGCGATGACCGGGTTGGCGAGGTCCGGGACGAGCATCGCGACGGTCGTCGCCCGCGTGGGCTGGGTACCGGAGCGCTGGCGGCGCGGCGACGACGCCACGTAGCCGATCTCGGCCGCGGCGCGCACCACCCGGTCCAGGGTGTCCTGCGCGATGCGGTCAGGTTCGCTGAACGCGCGCGACGCTGTCGACAGCGACACTCCGGCGCGCTGCGCGACCTCGGTGAGGGTGGGAGCCACGGTGGTCCGTCCTTCGGTTGGCGACGACGACGAACCACACCTTGCGGCAAGTTGTGCAAACTTGTCAAGCCTTGCGCAAGAGTGCGTGGCCCCCTACCAGGAGGAGATCCTGCGGGCGAACCGCACCCGCTTGTCCTGACCCACCGAACGCATCAGCCGGTCCGCGCGTAGTCTGAAAGAGGTCGCACGGGCCGTCAGCCCGAGAACGGACAGCCGTGCAAGCGTTCCGGAGCGCAGGAGCACCGGAGTCCACCAGATCGGAACGACGCGATGCACATCTCGGCCTTCCCGCACGAGCTGGCCCACCGTGCCGCCACAGTGCTGGGTTCCAGGCTCGAGGCCAGCATCATCCTGGGTGAGCGCGGGTTCGCGGTGCGCGCAGGCAGCAGCACCAGCGCCGCTGGACGGTGCGATCGCGCCGAGTCCCTCGCCGACGACGGACCGTGTGTCGAGGCCATCGAAAGTCGGACGCTTCAGGTCGTGCCGGTGATCGCCGACAGCGAGAGGTGGGAAGCCTGGCGCGACCAGTCGCTCCGTGAGGGCTTCGTCTCCGCGCTGGCGGTTCCCGCCTCCGTCAACGCGAGCATCGCCGTCGCTCTGAACCTGTACTCCCGTTCGCCGGACCCGTGGACCCGAGAGCTCGTCACAGCGGCTGCCAGCTACGTGCAGATCGCAGCCTCCATGGTGCAGCTGCAGCTGAAGCTCGCTGAGTTCGAGGACGCTACGGTGGGCCTGTACCACCAGATGTCCGATCTGAGCACGACCGAGCGTGCGGTCGGGGCCATCATGTACGCCAACGACTGCAGCGATCTCGAGGCGAGACGAATCCTCGAGTCCGCCTCCCGCAACCGCAACGTGTCGCAACGCGAGGTGGCCGAAACCATCCTGCGCGCCCTGGTCACGGGCGACATGCCCCGACCTGGAGAGGACCCCGGCACCTGACGGATCCGGCGGTCCGGGCCCATCAAGCGGGCGGGATGTTCTGGTTCAGGTGGAAGACGTTGTCCGGGTCGTAGGCGGCCTTGACCGCGGCGAGCCGGGCCAGCTTCGCGGGCGGGTACGCCCGCCGCACCCCGTCGGCGCCGTCGTCGCCGAGCACGTTGACGTAGACGCCGCTGGCGAAGGGCTCGAGCCGGGCCGCGCTCGCCCGCGCCGCCGCCATCCGGGCCGTGTCCTCGTCCGGGTCGGTCCAGCCGGTGGCCACCACGTACTCGAAGCGGGTGTCCCGCTGGCTGAACGCCGCCTCGTCGCCGGGCACGTCGGCGATGGCGCCGCCGTAGGCCTGGAGGCTCGCCCGGGCGCCGGGCTCGGTGGCGAGCAGCGCCTCGATCGCGGCCGGCGGCAGCTCGCGGACGTAGTGGCCCTTCCAGTAGCGGCGCACGGCGTGGCCGCGCTCGCTGTCCTCGCGGGTCTGCAGGTCCAGGTAGGACAGCTCCTCGATCCGGCGGTCCAGCGGTGCGCCCAGCGACTCGAGCCCGGCAGCGTGCGCCCGCCCCTCCCCCGGGTCGCCGACCCACACGAAGCCGAGCGCCACCACGCCGTCGTGCACGCCTGCGGTGTACGTCGCCGCCCGGGGCGCCAGCGCGCTGAGGTCCCGCCACCGCGCGACGGCCGGCGCGGCGTCGCCGACGGGGAAGTCGAGCTCGACGCTGAGCGCGCGGGTGCCGACGTCGTGCAGCCGGAACTCGAACTCGGTCACCACACCGAAGTTCCCGCCCCCGCCGCGCAGCGCCCAGAACAGCTCGGGCCGCTCGTCGGCCGAGGCGCGGAGCACGTCGCCGGCCGCCGTCACCACCTCGTAGGAGACGACGTTGTCGCAGGCCAGCCCGTACTGGCGGGCCAGCCAGCCCATCCCGCCGCCCAGGGTGAGCCCGCCCACGCCGGTGTGCGACACGTTGCCCGCCGTCGTGGCCAGGCCGTGCGGCTGCGTGGCCGCGTCGAGCGCGCCCAGCAGGGCCCCGCCCTGCACCCACGCGCGCTTGCGCTCCGGGTCCACCCGGACGGCGCCCATCGGCGTGAGGTCGACCATCAGCCCGCCCTCGGGGACGCCGTGGCCGACGACGCTGTGGCCGCCGCACCGGACGCCGACCTCCAGGCCCTGGCGCCGCGCCAGGGCCAGCGCCGACACGACGTCGGCCGCCGACCGGCAGCGCACCACCAGGGCCGGCCGGTGGTCCACCATCGCGTTCCATACCGTGCGCGCCTCGTCGAACCCGGCGTCGCCCGGGTGCCGGACGTCGAGGCCTGACACCGCTGAGCCTTCGATCATGTCCATGCGCTCGCTCCCTCTCGTCCGGGGTCTCGTGCGGACCCTGGCCTACAAGAGACCGGCCGACGGGGCAGGACTCATCGGCGCGCGCGTCAGGTGGCTACCTTCTCGCGCACCAGGGCCACCAGCTTGCCCACGTTCACAGTCCACCCGACGCCGAACACCCGCGGCCCGATGACGTGCTCCGCCTCCGGGTCCCACATCCGCTCGCGGGCCCGCTGGAGCGTCGGGAATCGGAACTCGTACGGGACGACCGAGGCGACCTTGCCGTGCCACGTCCGCTCGGCCTCCGGCGTGCGCAGCTCCTTCACCACCGCCGCGGCCGTCAGGGCGAGCGTGACGAGCATGATCAGCCTCTTCAAGCCGCCACGCTTGGGGCCGTGCTGCTTCGAGCCGTCGTGCTTCGAGCTGTCGTGCTTCGAACCGTGGTGCTTCGACCTCTCGGCGTTGCCTGCGTGCCCGACGTGGTCGGTCTGCTTCTTGCGGGTCATCTCGACGCCTCCGGTGCTCTCGGACTCAGCCCCCTTGCGTCCATCTTGGTGCATCTGCCGCCCGGCGGCCCGGGCAACCGCCCTCAGGGCTCCCGCACCGCCGCCGCCAGCCGTTCCGCGAGCGCCCCGACCGCCGCCCGGAGCTCGGGTCCGCCCTCCACCCGGAAGCCGAACGGGACGCCCGCCAGCCACTCCTGCGCGTACATCTGCGGGTTCCGGGTGCTGCCGACGAGCACGCACCCGTCGTCCGCCGCCTCGAGCCGTCCCATCTGCGCGCCGACCCAGGGGGCGACGTCGGCGAGCGGGGCGTCGAAGACAACGCGCGTGGTGAACCGCCAGCCGGTGCCCAGGTGCTCCTCGAGTGTCGCGACGGGGTCGAGCCCGGCGGGTGGCTCGAACCCGCGGTCGCTCTGCTCGACCGCGCGCACCCGGTCGACGCGGTATGTGCGGACCGCGTCCGCGCGGTGGGAGTGGCACAGGAGGTACCACCGCCCGTAGCGCACGACGACGGCCCACGGGTCCACCTCGGCGACCCACTCGCTGCCGGACTCGCCCCGGTAGGTGACCAGCACGCGCCGTCGGGCGGCGATGGCGGCGACCAGGTCGCTGGTGACGGCGGTGTCCGGGCGGGCCGCGTACCGGTCCGGCGCGGCGGAGGCGTGCTCGCGCAGCGCGGCCGCCTGTCGGCCGACGTCCTCGGGCAGCGCCCGGATCACCTTGCCGAGCGCGGTGTCGACGAGGTCGTCGCCGTCGGCGGCGGTCTGGCTGTCGAGCACCGCCATGACCAGGCCGAGCGCCTCGGTCTGCGTGAAGCTGACGGGCGGGAGGCGCGTCCCGCGGCCGAGCCGGTAGCCGCCGTGCGGGCCGCGGGCCGACGAGACGGGGATCCCGGCCTCGCGCAGGATCTCGACGTACCGGCGGGCCGCCCGTTCCGTGACGCCCAGGCGGTCGGCGAGCTCGTTCGCCGTCGTGCCGGGCCGGGTCTGCAGGACCTCCAGGGCGCGCAGGGCGCGGGCGGTGGGACTGGTCTCGGACGGCACCGAGTCAGGCTACGGCGCGCCCGGGCGATCCGGAAGCGGAACGTCCGGAATCGTGCCCGCGCCCGGCGCACGACCGCTCAGCGCACGACCTCGAAGATCTGCTTCTGGACGCCGTTCCTGTACGCCTCGTGCTCGACCAGCCGGAGCTTCTGCGCGGCCTTGTCGGCGTCGCTGAACAGCGGCTTGCCCTGGCCCAGGAGGACCGGGAAGACGAGCAGGTGGTAGGCGTCGATCAGCCCGGCGTCCGCGAGCGCCCGGGTGAGGGACACGCTGCCGTGCACCTGGAGCTCGCCGACGTCGGACTCCTTGAGCTTGGCGACGTCGTCCAGCGAGCGCAGGATCGTGGTCTCGCCCCAGCTGTCGGTCAGGTCGTCGTCGGTGAGCGTGGTGGAGACCACGTACTTGGGCAGCGTGTTGTACCGCGTGAACTCGGCCATGTCGGGCCAGACGGGCGCGAACATCTGGTAGCTGACCCGGCCGAGCAGCAGGCCGCCGGCCTCCTCCTGCTCGCGCCCCTTGAGCTCGTAGGCCTCGGGAGCGGGCTCGACGGTCTTGAAGGTCCACGCCGTGTCGTGCAGCTCGGGGTCACCGCCGGTCGGGTCAACCTTGCCGTCGAGCGAGACGAAGTGCGTGGCGACGATGGTGCCCATGCGAGTTTCTCCTTGAGGTGGCGGTGGCCGCACGGCGCGGCGTTCTATGGGGACAGACGAGAGTGTCCCGGAAAACTCATCGGGCGCGCCCCGGAAAGTTGATCCGGAAGCGGAACGTCCGGAACTGGTCCTAGCGTGGGAGTCACCGGCATCCGGCCGCACTCGCCGGCCGCACTCACCACTGGAGAGAGATCATGGACATCCTGCTCATCGGAGGCCTCTGGCTCGACGCGTCCGCCTGGGACGACGTCGTGCCCGAGCTGGAGGCGCTCGGCCACCACGCGGTGCCGATCGCCCTTCCCGGCCAGGGCGACGGGTCGACGTCGGCCACGCTCGACGACCAGGTCGCGGCGGTGCTCGCCGCGATCGACGGGGCGTCCGGCAAGCCGCTGGTCGTAGGACACTCGGCCGCCTGCACGCTGGCCTGGCTCGCCGCTGACGCGCGCCCCGATCAGGTGGCCGGGGTGGTGCTGATCGGCGGCTTCCCGTGGGACGACGGCAAGCTCTACGCCGACCTGTTCGAGATCACCGACGGCGTCATGCAGTTCCCCGGCTGGGAGCCGTTCGAGGGGCCGGACTCCGCCGACTTCTCCGATGCGTTGAAGGAGGCCTTCTCGGCCCGGGCCGTCCCGGTGCCCGAGGGAGTCGCCCGGGCCGTGGTGCAGCTGACCGACGAGCGCCGGTTCGACCTGCCCGTCACCGTCGTGTGCCCCGAGTTCACGCCCGCCCAGGCGCAGCAGTGGATCGACGCCGGCGACGTGCCGGAGCTCGCCCGCGCCAAGCACCTCGACCTGGTCGACCTCGACTCGGGCCACTGGCCCATGTTCACCCGCCCAGCGGAGCTGGCCAGGGTGCTGGCTTCTTCCGCGAAGTAGAGCGCTTGTCCGAGTCTCCCTAGGTATCGCCAGGGAGACTCGGACAAGC
>NZ_JBHUUX010000097.1:0-15259 GCF_042670845.1 Promicromonospora sp. NPDC057138
GTGTATAAGAGACAGTGTCAGACGCGCAGGTCACCCGAGTGACCTGCGCGTCTGACACGTCGCGACGGTTCTGACAGGACGTCGCATCCATGTCACGTCCCGTTCGCCGCTCTCCGGGCACGCTGGACTGCCGGACGGTGGAAAGATGTGGGCCATGCCCGCGAACTCCCCCCAGCCTGCGGCGCACGACGCCGCGCCGTACGACGCCCTGCTGCTCTACTCCTTCGGTGGCCCGAACAAACCGGAGGACGTGGTGCCGTTCCTGCGCAACGTCACCGCGGGCAAGGGCATCCCGGACGAGCGGCTCGAGCAGGTGGGCGAGCACTACTACGGGTTCGGCGGCAAGAGCCCCATCAACGAGCAGAACCTCGCGCTGAAGGCGGCGCTCGAGGCCGAGCTCGCCGCCCGCGGCATCGACCTGCCGGTCGTGTGGGGCAACCGCAACTGGGAGCCGTACACCAGCGACGCGCTGGCCGAGCTGGAGAAGCTGGGGGCCAAGCGCGCCGTCGCGCTCGTGACCAGCGCGTACGCGTCGTACTCCGGCGACCGCCAGTACCGCGAGGACCTCGCGATCACGCTGGACAAGCGCGGGCAGCTCGGGCCCGACGGGTCGACGGGTGTGCAGTTCGACAAGATCCGCGCCTACTTCAACCACCCGGGCTTCGTGCAGGCCAACGTCGACGCCGTCGTCGAGGCCTACGCCGAGCTTGCGGCCAAGGGCGGCTCCGGGGCGGACGCGAAGCTCGTATTCGTGACGCACTCGATCCCGGACACCATGGAAGCGGCGTCCGGCGTCGGGCACGCGACCTACTCCGAGCAGCACATGGACGTCGCCGCGCTCGTCGCGGCCGCCGTCGGGGAGCAGCTCGGGCACGCCGTCGAGTGGGAGCTGGCCTACTGCTCCCGCTCCGGCCCGCCCAGCCAGCCCTGGCTCGAGCCCGACGTCAACGACCTGCTCACCGAGCGCGCCGAGGAGGGCCTGCGCAACGTGGTGCTGTCGCCGATCGGGTTCGTGAGCGACCACATGGAGGTCGCCTACGACCTCGACACCGAGGCCCTGGCCACGGCCGCCGAGCTCGGCTTGACCGCAGTGCGCGCCGGAACCGTGGGTACGCGCGCACCGTTCGTCCAGGGCCTGGTGGACCTGATCGTCGAGCGGGCAGGTCTCGCCCGCGGCGAGCAGGTCGACGAGGCTACGGTGGGTGCTCTGCCCGCCTTCCCGTCCGTCGCGCCGCCCCTGAGCTGCCTCCGGCGGCACGAGGAGCCCAGCGGCATCCCGGCACTCTGCAGCGAGGACATGCACCGATGAGCAACGACGCACCCGGCACGGCCGCCCCTCAGGGCCACGTGCATGGCGACACCGGCCACGAGATCGACACGGCCGCCATCAACGAGGGCATCCGGTACACGATGTTCTCGGTCTTCTCCGTGACGGAGACGCTCCCGGCGGACGAGGCCGAGCGCAAGGCGCTGGTGGCCGACGCCGAGGCCGCCGTCGGCGGGGGCGCCGACCCTGCCGCGACCACCGGGGACCTCGTGGTGCGCGGCTGGTACGACGTGGGCGGCCTGCGGTCCGACGCCGACCTCATGCTGTGGACCCACGGCCCGTCGATCGAGTCCGTGCAGGGCGCCTACCAGCGGCTGCGCGCGTCCGAGCTCGGCCGCTCCCTGGAGCCCGTGTGGTCCGTCGCCGCGCTGCACCGCCCGGCCGAGTTCAACCGCGGGCACGTGCCCGCGTTCCTCGCGGGCGAGACGCCGCGCGACTACCTCTGCGTCTACCCGTTCGTGCGGTCCTACGAGTGGTACCTGCTGCCCGACGCCGAGCGCCGCACCATGCTGCGCGACCACGGCATGGCGGCCGCCGGCTACAAGGACGTGCGGGCCAACACCGTCTCCGCGTTCGCGCTCGGCGACTACGAGTGGATCCTCGCCTTCGAGGCCGACGAGCTGCACCGCATAGTCGACCTGATGCGCGACCTGCGGGCCACCGAGGCCCGCCGCCATGTGCGCGAGGAGGTCCCGTTCTTCACGGGCCCGCGCACAACTCTTGACTCCTGGGCCTCCCGCCAGCCCCTGAGCTGAGCTGGACGCTGGTCGAGCCTGTCGCTGGTCGAGCTTGTCGAGACCCGTTACGAGGTCTCGACAGGCTCGACCAGCGGGCCTTCGTCATGCGGGAGGGTGGCGGCCAGGGCCGTGGCGCCCAGGTCCTCGTCGGAGAGGACCGTGGGCGTCAGGCCGGCCGCGGTCATGTGCCCGACGGCGGCGCTCACCTGGGCCTCGCCCGTCTCGATGAGCAGGTGCCCGCCCGGGCGCAGGAGTGTCGGGGCCAGGTCGATCACGCGGCGCAGGATCGCGAGCCCGTCGTCCCCGCCGTCGAGCGCGGCGTGCGGCTCGTGGTCGCGGGCCTCAGGCGGCATCATGCTGATCGCCGAGGTCGGCACGTACGGCGCGTTCGCGACGAGGACGTCGACGCGTCCCCACACCTCGGCGGGGAGCGGTTCGGCGAGGTCACCCGTGTAGGTGTGCGCGGAGAGCCGGCCGGGCCTCGGGGTCGCCGCGGAGTGCTGGAGCGGGCCGGGGGCACCAGAAGCGCCCGGCCCGCCGTCGTCGTCGGCCAGTGCCTTGAAGTTGTCGTGTGCGCAGGTCACGGCCACCGGATCGACGTCGGCGGCGTGCAGCTCGACGTCGTGCCCCGCGGCGAGGAGGCGGGCGGCGACGGCGCCGCCGAGCGCGCCGCAGCCGCAGCACAGGTCGACGAGGAGGACGGCGCCGTGCCCGGCCGAAGGCTCGGCCGCTCCGGCTGCGGCACGCTCGGCCGCCTCCCGGACCAGGAGCTCGGACCGTTGCCGCGGCACGAACACCCCGGGCGCCACACGCCAGCGACGGCCGTCGAGCTCGGCCCAGCCCACGAGGTGCTCCAGCGGGAGCCCGCCGACCCGCGCCGCGACCAGCTCTTCGAGGCGGGCGGCATCGCCGGCGGCGGCCTCGGTCAGGATGCGGGCCTCGTCCTCGGCGAAGACGCAGCCGGCGGCGCGCAGGCGCGCGACAAGTTCGTTCACCCAGCGAGCCTAGGCGAGGCATCGTCGAGGAGAGCCCACTTTTCTTGGGCTCGTACGGGCCGGCCCAGCGGGCCCGGTCCGTCTTGAGAACGACCTGGGGTACCGATTCGGTGTGGAATCGGTACCCCAGGTCGTTCTCGAAGCGGGCTCGCCGGCCTCAGCGCCGCGTCACGGGTACAGGCCCCGGATCTGGTGCGCCTCGGCGACGCGCTTGACGCCGATGACGAGGGCGGCGTCGCGCAGGGACAGGTGCTCGCGCTTGGCCAGGGCGGTGACGTCCGCGTATGCGGTGGTCATGCGGTGCTCCAGCTTGTCCGCGATCTCCTGCTCGGTCCACCAGTACGTCTGGTTCGCCTGGACCCACTCGAAGTAGGAGACGACCACGCCGCCGGCGTTCGCGAGGACGTCCGGGACCACCGTCACGTCGTTCTTCGCGAGCAGGGCGTCACCGGCCGCGGTCGTGGGGCCGTTCGCGCCCTCGACCACCCAGCGGGCCTTGACGTCGCCCGCCGTCGTCTCGTCGAGCACGCCCTCGATGGCGGCCGGGACCAGCACGTCGACGTCGAGCGCCAGCAGCTCGGTGTTGGAGACCCGGTCCGAGTCGGCGAAGTCCACGACCGAGCCCGTGCGCCGCACGTGCTCCATGAGGCGGGGCACGTCGAGGCCGTCGTCGTCCCGGATGCCGCCGTACTGGTCGCTGACGGCGACCACCCGAGCGCCGCGCGCCGCGAAGATCTCGGCGGCGTGCGAGCCCACCTTGCCGAAGCCCTGGATGGCGACGGACACGTCGGTCAGCGGCACGCCCGCCTCGGCGAGCGCGGCGTTGGTGACGTGCACGATGCCCGCCGACGTCGCGGTGCCGCGGCCCAGTGAGCCACCGATCTCGAGGGGCTTGCCCGTCACGACCGCCGGGATCGTGTACCCGCGGTTGACCGAGTAGGTGTCCATGACCCAGGCCATGGTCTGGGCGTCGGTGCCCATGTCCGGGGCCATGATGTCGGTGTCGGGGCCGATCATCGGCATGATCTCCGACGTGTACCGCCGGGTGACGCGCTCCAGCTCGGCCTGCGAGTAGCCGCGGGGGTCGATGGCGACGCCGCCCTTGGCGCCGCCGTACGGCAGATGGACCACCGCACACTTCCAGGTCATCCACATCGCCAGCGCTCGTACCTCGTCGACGTCGACCGAGGGGTGATAGCGCAGGCCGCCCTTGCCGGGGCCGAGGCTCACGTTGTGCTGCACGCGGAAACCGTGGAACAGGACGGTCTCGCCCGAGTCGCGGCGCAGCGGCACCGAGACGTGGATCTCACGCCGCGGCGTCGCGAGCATGCGGTGCAGCCCGTCGTCGTAGCCGAGGATCTCCGCCGCGGTGGCGAGCTGCGCGTGCGCGGTCGCGAGGGGAGAGCCCTCAGCGGGAGATCCGGAGGGGGCGAAGCTGGGCGGTGCAGTGGGTATGGACGTCGTTGTCGTCGTCACGAGGGTCCTCCGTGGAGAACGGCGCCGACCGCTGTGCAGCGGGACGCGGGTTGCGCGGCGCGGGGTTTGCGCCTCGGGATCACCGTATCGCTTCGACGGGGCCCGCTGCTCGACACCGAGGGACCATCCGGTGATGAATCGGTGCCCGTCGAGCCAGGTGGCGAGTATCAGCGCTCGACCAGGTCGAGCATCCCCTCGAACGACTTGAAGTCGTCCATGTTGCGCGTGACCAGCACGAGCTCGTGCGCCATCGCGGTGGCCGCGATCATGCGGTCGAGCTTCTTGGCCTTTGCGTCCCCGCCGCGCTGGCCGGTTCGCTCGAGCAGGTCGTTGTAGGAATCGATGCAGTCGTCGTCGTAGGGCAGGCCTTCGCCGTACGTGTCCTGCAGGGCTCCAAGCCGCCGCGCGCGCCGCTTGTACTCGCTGAGGGACTTTGTGGTGTGCAGGCCCATGATCAGCTCTGACCAGGAGAGCGAGCTGACCATCAGGTCGTCGAAGCCGGAGAGATCAGGTGCGGGCTCCGTCTCCGACTTCGACGCGATGAGGATGTTGGTGTCGAGCAGCGCGATCACTCGTCGCCCCACGGGTCGGTCGTCTCGGCGTCGAACGCGGCGCGGTCGGCCGCGACCTCCTCGGCCCAGGAGCTGTCGAGCAGGGGGGCGTTGTCGTAGACGGCCATCGCGGCAGAGGCCGTCACCGGCCTGCGCACCTTGGGCGGCACGATCCGCGCGATCTCCTTGCGATATCGCGTCACGACATAGGTCTCGCCGTGCTCGACGGCGTCGAGCACGGGTGTGGGGTTCTGCCGCAGCTCGGCGATGCTGACGCTGTTCATATCGACAAGGGTACACATGTAGACACTTCCGTGTCGTGCTCAAGCGGACAAGTGTTCGAGCTCCGCGACTACCTCGTCCGTGGTGAGCTGCCCGGTGTCGATCCGGTGGACGTTCCTCGTGCGCGCTACGTCCCGGAGCCCGGCCGAGTACTCGGCCAGCTGCTCGTCATCGAGTCCGGCGCGGTGCCACGCGTCGTCGGACGTGATCCTGCGGCGGAGCGTCTCGGCGTCCGCGTCGAGCAGGACGTGGACGATCGCCGCCCGGGTTCGCGTGGCGACCTCCTCGAACGGCACCAGGTTGCTGATCCGGGCGGTGAGCTGAGGCACCACCACGTCGTGTCCCGACAGGAGATGGCTCTCGGCCATGGCATGGGCGAGAGCGCGGGCCTGGGCCGCGGCATCGTCGCCGCTGACCAGCGTCCTGACCAGGTCGATATCGAGCGCCAGGGTGCCGGGGCGGCGCGCGGCCCATGCCCGCGCCGTCGCGGACTTCCCGCTGGCGGGCAGGCCGTTGAGCAGGAGCAGTGTCGGCCGACCGTCGTCGTGCGAACCCGTGACGCTGGACAAGACCCGGTCACCGTGCCCGGCGGCGGAACGACGACGGCGTCTCGCCGGTCAGCCGCGCGAAGGTGCGGGAGAACGACGGCTGGTCGTAGAAGCCCGCGGCCGTGGCGACGTCGGCGAGCGGCACGCTGCTCGACGTGAGCAGGTGCGCCGCCCGGTCGACGCGCAGCCGCAGCACGAGCTGGCGCGGCGAGAGCCCGAAGACCCGGCGCACCCGGCGGTCCAGGGACGCGGAGGTGCATCCGGCGAGCGCGGCGAGGTCCGCCACGGACGGCACCTCGCCGCGTTCGAGCAGGTCCTCGATGTCCGCGCGCAGGCGCGCCATGGCCTGGATCGTGGCGTCGTCGGCGTCGCCGGAGCGCAGGTCCTGCGACACGGACACGAGCCCCACGTAGGCGCCGGTCTCGTCGTGCAGGGGCAGCTTGGAGGTCAGGAACCAGCCGGGCGCCCCGCCGACGTGCCGGATCAGCTCGAGCTCGCCCCGCAGCGGCTTGTCCGTGGTGCGGACGCGCAGGTCCTGGTTCTCGTAGCGTTCGGCGAGCTCCGGGACGAACAGGTCGGCCGCCCGCTTGCCGATCACGTCGCGGCGCGACCGCTCCCGCGTGCGGCCCACGAAGACCTGGTTCACGAGCACGTACCGGCCGTCGGCGTCCTTGGCGCAGAACATGACCCCGGACAGCTCGTCCATGAGGGCGACCATTGCGGGGTTCAGTGCTGCCAGCAGGGCCTGCGCCTCAGGCCGAGCGGCGCCGTTCGGCGGGTTGCTCATCGGATCCTGATGCTACGCGGCGCGCTGCGAGGCGCCGCCACGTACCGCGGCGCACTTGGCGAAAACCCGTGCCGATCGCGAGTGATCCCGCCAATACAACTGACCGGCGTCGGGTGCACCCTGGAGGCATGAAGACCTCTGCCCGGCGCGAGAGCGCCGTCTCCGCCAACGCCCCGACCAGGGACGCAGGCGCACCGGACAGTGCCACGCCGCCGGCTCCGACCGAGCCGCCCGCGAAGACCGAGCCCTCTGCGCGGCCTGCTGCCGACACCCTGGTCGAGGACGCCGTAGCCCTCGCCCGCACCTGGATCGGCACGGCCACGGGCACCACCGCCACCACCGCGGGCGCCGGCTCGACGACCGACAAGGCTGTAGCCCGCGCCTCGGCCGCTCTCGGCGCCCTCGTGTCCGACCCCGCCGGCCTGGAGCTCGCCGTCGGCTTCGTCGACGACGTAGCCCGCCCGCAGGACACCCACGTCGCCGCGAAGGCCCTGGCCCGCCTCGGCAAGAAGGCAGGCAGCGCCACGTTCCTCAGCCCGGCCGACCGCGCCCTGTTCCGGGCCGGCGCCCTGGCCGCCCCCGTGTTCCCCGGCATCGTCGTCCCGGCCGCCCGCGCCCGCCTCCGCCAGCTCGTGGGCCACCTCGTGGCCGACGCCGGCGCCGGGCTCACCGCCCACCTCGCCCGGACCCGGGCCGAGGGCTACACCCTCAACGTGAACCTCCTCGGCGAGGCAGTCCTCGGCGAGGAGGAGGCGGCCGGCCGCCTGGCCCGCACCATCGCACTGGTCGAGCGCCCGGATGTCGACTACGTGTCGATCAAGGTCTCCAGCGTCGCCGCGCAGCTCGTCACGTGGGACCTCGACGGCTCCCGCGACCGCGTCGTCGAGCGCCTGCTGCCGCTGTACCGCGCGGCGCGCGACCACGGCGTCTTCCTCAACCTCGACATGGAGGAGTACCGCGACCTCGCCCTGACGACCGCGGTGTTCACCGAGATCCTGGGCCGCGACGAGTTCCGCGACCTGGAGGCCGGGATCGTGCTGCAGGCCTACCTGCCCGACGCCCTGGGCGCCCTGGACGGCCTCACCGAGTTCGCGGCCCAGCGGGTCGCGGACGGCGGCGCGCGCATCAAGGTGCGCATCGTGAAGGGCGCGAACCTCGCGATGGAGCACGTCGAGGCCACCCTGCACGACTGGCCCCAGGCGCCGTACACCTCCAAGCCGGACGTCGACGCCAACTACGTCCGCATGCTCGACCACGCGCTGCGCCCCGAGCGCGCGCGGGCGGTCCGCATCGGCGCGGCGTCGCACAACCTGTTCCACGTGGCGCTCGCGATCCTGCTCGGCCGGGCGCGCGGCGTCTCCGAGGCGCTCGACATCGAGATGCTCCAGGGGATGGCCCCGACCGAGGCCGCGGCCGTCCGCAACGAGGTCGCCACGGACCACGGCCGGGTGGTGCTGTACACCCCCGTGGTGCGCGCCGAGGACTTCGACGTCGCCATCTCGTACCTGGTGCGCCGCCTGGAGGAGAACGCGGCGGAGCAGAACTTCCTGCACGCGGCGTTCGCGCCTTCGCGGGTCTCGCAGGTTGAGCTTGTCGAAACCAGGGTCTCGACAAGCTCGACCAGCGGTGGGGTCTCGACAAGCTCGACCAGCGGTAGTGGCTCCCCCATGGACCGCCAGGAGGCCGCGTTCCGCGCCTCGGTCACCCTGGGCGTGCACTACTCGCCCGACGACGTCACCCCGCGCCGCCGTCCGCGCCCGGAGCCGCGGCCGGTGGCGGGACCGTTCCGGAACGCGGCCGACACCGACCCCGCCGTCGCCGAGCACCGCGCGTGGGCCGAGCAGGTCACGAGCGAGCGCTCCGGGTACGTCCCGGCGATCGCGGAGCCGCTGTCGACGTCGGCCCAGGTGGACGACGTCGTGGCGCTCGCCCGCCGAGCCGGCGCCGCGTGGTCCAAGGTCTCCGCGACCGACCGGGGCCGCGTGCTCCGCGCCGCGGCCAAGCACCTGGAGGCCGCCCGCGCCGACCTCGTCGCCGCCATGGTGCACGAGGCGGGCAAGACCGTCGCCGAGGCGGACCCCGAGGTCAGCGAGGCCGTGGACTTCGCCGCGTACTACGCACAGGCCGCCGAGGCGCTCGACCCGACGTCGGAGGCCTGGCCGGGCGCCCGCTTCACGCCCGACGGCGTCACCCTGGTCACCCCGCCGTGGAACTTCCCCGTGGCGATCCCCGTGGGCGGCGTGCTCGCGGGCCTCGCGTCCGGGTCCGCCGTGATCGCGAAGCCCGCGCCGCCCACGCCGCGCTGCCTGGAGATCGCCGTCGAGGCGGTGCACGCGGCCCTCTCCGATGTGGCGCCCGAGATCGGGCTGGACTCGGCGCTCGCCCACGACGTCGCGCAGTTCGTCCGCGTGCCCGACGGCGACCTCGGCCGCCGGCTCGTGACGCACGACGGCGTGTCCCGGGTGATCCTGACGGGCGCCATCGAGACCGCGGAGATGTTCGCGTCCTGGCGGCCGGAGCTGCCGGTGCTCGCGGAGACGTCCGGCAAGAACGCGATAGTCGTGACGCCCTCGGCGGACCTCGACCTGGCCGTCGCGGACGTGGTGCGCTCGGCGTTCGGGCACGCGGGGCAGAAGTGCTCGGCGGCGTCGCTCGTCATCCTCGTGGGCTCGGTGGGCGACCCGCGCACCGCGACGGGCGAGCGGTTCCGGCGGCAGCTCGTCGACGCCGTGTCGTCGCTCGCCGTCGGGCCCGCCACGGACCTGGCCACGGTGATGGGCCCGCTCACGGAGCCCGCGCAGGGCAAGCTCCTGCACGCCCTCACCACGCTGGAGCCGGGGGAGAGCTGGCTCGTGCGGCCGCGGCGGCAGGACGGGGTGGCCCGCGAGGCGGGCCTGGGCCGCGGCCGCCTCTGGACCCCGGGCGTGCGCGACGGCGTCCGGCCCGGCTCCTTCTTCCACCTCACCGAGTGCTTCGGCCCGGTGCTCGGCATCATGACGGCCCGCACCCTGGACGAGGCGCTGGAGCTGCAGAACGCGGTGTCGTTCGGCCTCACGGGCGGCATCCACTCCCTGGACGACACCGAGGTGGCGCACTGGCTCGACCGCGTCGAGGTCGGCAACGCGTACGTGAACCGGCACATCACCGGCGCGATCGTGCAGCGCCAGTCGTTCGGCGGCTGGAAGGCGTCGTCGGTGGGCCCGGGTGCCAAGGCCGGCGGCCCCAACTACGTCGCGCAGCTCGGCCGGTGGGAGGACGCGCCTGACGTCCCGTCGCGCTCGGCCGACCCGGCGGGCTGGCTCGCCTGGGCCCGGGCCGACGACGCCCGTGCCTGGGTCACCGAGTTCTCGCAGGAGCACGACCCGTCGGCGCTCGGCGTCGAGTCGAACGTGTTCCGCTACCGGCCCGCCCCGGGCATCACCGTGCGGGTCGGCGCCGACGCGCCGGACGTGGAGGTGCAGCGCGTGCTGGCGGCGGCCGCGCGTGCGGGAGTGCCGGCGACCGTCGTCGGGCAGCGGGAGCTGACGGACGAGGCATTCGCCGAGGCCGTCGCCGACGGCGACGTGACCGGCCGGATCCGCGTGGTCGGCGAGGCCCCGGGCCTGCGCGACGCCGCGGCGAGCCGCCTGGGTTCGGTGACCGTGCTGGACGCCCCGGTCCTGGCGAGCGGCCGCCGCGAGCTCCTGACGATGCTCCGCGAGCAGGCGGTGAGCCGCACGATGCACCGCTACGGCCACCAGCGCACCGCGTAGTTCCGCGAAGTAGAGCGCCTGTCCGGGTCTCCCTGGTTTCGCCGGGGAGACTCGGACAGGCGCTCTACTTCGCGGAACCCGTCAGGCGGAGTCGCCCTCTATCAGGCGGGGGGCGAAGATGCGGCGCGCGTCGCGCACCGGCCGGCCGGCGACCAGGTCGACGAGCATGCTCGTCGCCGCGCCGACCATCTGCACCACCGGGTTGTGCACGGTCGTCAGCCGGGGCGAGGTCGTCTCGGCGACGCCGAGGTCGTCGAAACCGACCACCGAGACGTCGCCCGGAACGGACCGGCCGCGGTCGGCGAGCACGCGCAGCGTGGCCTCGGCCATCAGGTCGGATGCGGCGAAGATACCGTCCAGGTCGGGGTGCTCGTCGAGCAGCCGGGCGGCCGCGACGGCGGCCCCGGCGCCGGTGAAGTCGCCCTCGACGACGGAGTCGTCGGGCAGGCCGGCGTCGCTGAGCGCTTCCCGCCAGCCGGTCATCCGGTCGATGCTGACGGGCATGTCGAGCGGCCCGGTGATGGTCCCGATGCGCCGGCGCCCCCGGTCGATCATCCGCTGGGTGGCGATGCGCCCGCCGGCGACGTTGTCGACGTCCGCGTAGCGCAGGCCGCGCGCGAGGAACGGGTCGGGGTCGAACGGGCGCCCCACGAAGACGACGGGCAGCATGGCCAACCCGAGCTCCGTCTCGAGCTGGTCGTCCCGGTGGTGCGAAGCCACGATGACGCCGTCCACGTGCCCGCTGCGCAGGTAGCGGCCCACGCGCCCGCGCGGCTCGCCCGGCCGGGCGAGCAGCAGCACGAGCTGGAGGTCCGTCCCGGCCAGCCCCTCGCTGACGCCCGCGAGGGTGCCTGCGAGGAACGGGTCGTTGAGGATGCGCTGGTCGGGCTCGGGCACCACGAGGGCTATCGAGTCGGTGCGCCGGGTCACGAGCGACCGGGCGGCGCGGTTCGGTGCGTACCCGAGGCGGGCGACGGCGTCGTCCACCGCCGCCTGGGCCTCGGGGGAGACGCGCAGGCCACCGTTGATGGCGCGCGACGCGGTCGACCGGGATACCCCGGCCGCCTGGGCCACGTCATCCAGGGTGGGTGGGCCTGAGATCGTCACGCCTGGGAAACCGCCTTTTCCTCGCCGTTGGTGCCGCTGCCGTTTGTGCCGCTGCCGGCGGCGTCGCCGCCGGTCTCGCCGCCGCCCGTGTCGCTCGGGCGCGTCAGGACAGTCGCCGACCGCTCCGGAACGGCGTTGCCCCGCGCGACCTGACCGTACCAGCGGCCCGACGCCTTCACCGTGCGGGCCTGCGTCTCGAAGTCGACGCGCACGAGCCCGAAGCGCTTGCCGTAGCCCCACGCCCACTCGTAGTTGTCGAGGAGCGACCAGCCGAAGTAGCCGCGCACGTCGGCGCCTTCGTCGATGGCGTCCTTGATGGCGCGCAGGTGCACGTCGATGAACTCGAGGCGCTCCTGGTCGTCCACGAACCCGTCCGGCCCGACGACGTCCGGGTAGGCGCTGCCGTTCTCCGTCACGTACAGGGCGATGCCGCGCGGCCCCGTGTAGTCCTGCTGCAGGCGCAGCAGGAGCCGGGTCAGACCCTCGGGCTGGACCTCCCAGTTCTGGTCCGTGACAGGCAGGCCGCGCGGGTGCGCGTGCGCGCCGTCGCCGCCCGGGAACGGGGACGACGACGCGCGGGCGACCGGGGCCCCGCCGTCCAGCGGCCGCTCGGGGGGCGTCGCCGAGACGGCGTTGCCGTGGTAATAGTTCACGCCGAGCGAGTCGATGGGCGTCGAGATGATCTCGAGGTCGCCCTCCTGGATGTGCCGCTCGAGGCCGTACTCGCGCACGTCCTCCAGCACGTCCTCGGGATAGGCGCCGCGCAGGATCGGGTCGGCGAAGATGCGGGTGAACCCGCCGTCGAGCCGGCGCGCGGCGTCGACGTCGGCGGGGTCGTCCGGGTTCACCGGGTCTTCGACCTCGAAGTTGAGCGTGATGCCCAGGTTCGCGTCCGGCGCGCGCTCGCGCAGCGCCTCCACGGCCAGGCCGTGGCCCAGCATCAGGTGGTGCGCCGCGGCGAGGCCGTCCTCGCGGGACTGCCGGCCCGGCGCGTGCTGCCCGCCCGTGTAGCCGAGGAACGCGGCGCACCACGGCTCGTTGAGCGTGGTCCACACGTCGACACGGTCGCCGATGGCCTCGTGCATGGTCACGGCGTAGTCGCGGAACCGGTAGGCGGTGTCGCGATTCACCCAACCGTTGGCCTCCGCCTCGATCGCCTGCGGCAGGTCCCAGTGGTACAGCGTGAGCCAGGGCAGGATGCCGGCGCCGAGCAGCTCGTCCACGAGCCGGTCGTAGTACGCGACGCCTGCCGGGTTGACCTCGCGTCCGCCGGGAATCACCCGGGACCACGACGTCGAGAACCGGTACGCCTGGATGCCGAGCTCCTTCATGAGCGCGACGTCGGCCGGGTAGCGGTGGTACTGGTCGCACGCGACCTCGCCGTCGTCCTGCCCGATCACGGCCCCCGGGACCTTCGCGAACGCGTCCCAGATGGAGTCCTCGCGGCCGTCCTCGTGGGCGGCGCCCTCGACCTGGTAGGCCGCCGTGGCCGCGCCCCACAGGAAGCCGTCCGGGAAGCCGACGGTCCCCGCGGTGTTGGACGTCGGCTCCGTGCGCGGAGCCGACGGCGTGTACGGCAGGGCGATGCCCGGCGCGGGCACGCGGCGCACGCCGGCGCCGGTCTTGACGTTCATCGTCATCTCGTGAGTCATCCCTTCACAGCTCCCTGCATGATGCCCGCGACGAGCTGCTTGCCGACGAAGGCGAAGATCACCAGCAGCGGAAGCGTCACGAGGAACACACCGCCCATGACCAGCGAGTAGTCCACGAAGTAGTTTGCCTGCAGTGACTTTACGACGAGCGGCAGCGTCGGGTTCTCCGAGCTGAGCACGATCGACGGCCAGAAGAAGTTCGTCCACTGCTGGACGAACGTGAACAGGCCCAGCATGGCCGCCGCCGGACGGGCGGCGGGCAGCGCGATGCTCCAGAACGTGCGGATCATCGAGGCGCCGTCCACGCGGGCGGCCTCGACCAGCTCGTACGGCAGCGCCTCGGACAGGTACTGCGTCATCCAGAAGACGCCGAAGGCGCTGACCAGCACCGGCACGATGACCGCCTGCAGCTTGCCGATCCAGTGGAGGTCCGACATGAGGATGTACAGCGGGATCACGCCGAGCTGGGTGGGCACCGCCATCGTCGCGATGACGAACACGAGCAGCGGGCCGCGGCCGCGGAAGCGCAGCTTCGCGAACGAGTACCCGGCGAGCGTCGAGAACAGCACGACGGCCGCCGAGACGATCACCGAGATGATCAGCGAGTTCGTGAGGGCCAGCCAGAAGTTGATCTGCGTAGCCTCGATGACCGTCCGGAACTGGCTGAACAGCGAGAGGTCCGGGAGCCACTGCGGCACCGGGTTCTGGGCGATCGCGATCGGGTCGGACGAGCCGAGGAGCAGCGTGAAGTACAGCGGGAACGCCGAGAGCAGCAGCGTGATCCCGAGCAACGCGTAGACGACCCAGCCGGCGCGGCGGTTGGCACTCCCGGAGGCCTTGCGTGCCCGACGGCGGAGGGCGGCCTTCGCGGCACCCTCACCCGCGGTCTGGGCGGTGACAGCGACGGAGCTCATGCGTTCCCCCTGCTCGTGCGTGTGGCGGTGCGCTTGCGCCTGGACTTCTTGACCGTCGTGCCCGACGACGAGATCCGCTGCGTGATCAGGAAGTTCATCAGGCCGATCACGACGACGAGGAGGAACAGCATCCAGGCGACGGCGGACGCCCGGCCGAGGCTGTGCTGGTCGCCCCAGGCGAGGTCGTACAGGTAGACGACGGTGGTCATCCAGTTCTGGTCCGGACCGCCGAGCCCGTAGGCGTCGTAGAGGCGGACCTCGTCGAAGATCTGCAGGCCGCCGATGGTCGAGGTGATGACGACGAAGATGATGGTGGCGCGGATCTGCGGCACCGTGATGGAGAAGAACTGGCGCACGCGACCCGCGCCGTCGATCACCGCGGCCTCGTAGAGGTCGCGCGGCACTGCCTGCATCGCGGCGAGGAAGATCAGGGCGTTGTAGCCCATCCAGCGGTAGTTGACCATCGTGGCGATGGCGATGTGGCTGGCGATCCGGTCCCCGTGCCACGCGATCGAGTCCAGCCCTATCGCATTGAGCATGGCGTTGATCAGGCCGTACTGGTCGGCGAACAGCCGGCCGAAGATCATCGACACCGCGACGGGCGCCACCACGTAGGGGATCAGCACGCCCATGCGCCAGAACGTAGCCGCCCGCAGGTTCTGGTCCAGGAGCGCGGCGATGGTGATCGCGATGATCACCTGCGGCACCGAGGAGAACACGAAGATCGACAGCGTGTTGACCAGGGCCTTCCAGAACGTGGGCTGGGCCAGCACGTCCGCGAAGTTCTGCAGGCCGACGAAGTCGCCCTGCCCGCCCAGCAGGCTCCACTCGTGCACCGAGACGAACGCGGTGTACCCGAGCGGGAACAGGCCGGTCACCGCGAACAGGATGAAGAACGGCGAGATGTACAGGTACGGGGAGAGCTTCACGTCCCAGCGGCCGAGCCGCTGGGAGAAGCCGAGTCTGCGCGACTCGCGCTGTGGTGCACCGGAGCCCGGTGCCGATCGTTCAGGTGTCAGGACAGCCATTTCAACTTCCGCCGCGTCATCGTCGGGTGGTCACTTCTGGTACGTCGCCGCGTGCAACCGGTGGTGGGGGGTTGTGGGACACAGGGGGGGCGAGGGGGGGCGC
>NZ_JBHUUX010000098.1:0-14694 GCF_042670845.1 Promicromonospora sp. NPDC057138
GTCCGGCGCCGCACGAGGAATCCTCGTGCCGGGCCGGACAGGCGCTCTACTTCGCGGACCGGTCAGCGGCGGGCCAGGTCCGCCGCGCCGACGATGCCGGCCTCGTTGCCGTGCTCGGCCAGCTCGATCTGCGCCACGGGCCGGTGACCCATCGCGGAGAGCTGCGCCTCGAAGCCGCGGCGCACCGGCCCGAGCAGCAGGTCGCCCGCCGCCCCGACGCCGCCGCCGATCACTATCAGCTCCGGGTCGAGCAGCGCCGCCACGGACGCCGATCCCTCGCCGATCCAGCGCCCGAGGGTCGCGAGCAGCTCGATGGAGAGCTCGTCGCCGTCCTGGGCGGCCTCGGTCACCATCTTGCCCCGGATCTGCTCGGCGTCGCCGCTGGCGAGCTCCAGCAGGCGCTCGGCCTGGTCCACCCGTGCGACGGCGGCGTGCTGCGCGTCGCGCTCGAGCGCGCTGCCGGACGCGTACTGCTCCCAGCAGCCCTCGTGCCCGCAGCCGCAGTAGTGCCCCTCGGGCACCACACGCATGTGCCCGACCTCGGCGGCCATGCCCCACTTGCCACGGACGAGCTCGCGCTCGGAGATCACGGCGCCGCCGAGACCGGTGCCGATCGTGAGCATCAGCATGTCGGTGGCGTCCCGGCCCGCGCCGAACCGGAACTCGGCCCAGCCGGCGGCGTTCGCGTCGTTCTCCACCACGATCGGGAGGTCGGCGTCCACCAGCTCGGCGACCTTCGCGGCCAGCGGGTACTCCCGCCACGCGATGTTGGGGGCGAAGTTCACGGACGTCCGGTCCGGGCTCACGAAGCCCGCGGCGGCGAGCCCGATGGCGCCCACCTCGTGCTCCTTGACGAGCTCGTTGCAGGCGTCGGCGATCGCTCTGTCGATGTTCGCGACGTCGTCGGCGTCGGTCTCCCGGCGCACCTGGGCGAGGATCTTGCCCTCCTCGTCGACGACTCCCACAGCGATCTTCGTGCCGCCGATGTCGACCCCGATGGCGTGCATTCGTCCTCACGTTCTCTCGTTGCACGACGGTCCCAGCGGGCCGTCGAAAGGGAGGCAGCACCGAGTAGGTGCGCACAACCAGGGTAGCGACCGCTCGGGGTGCAACACGCGGCGTCCGTTTCCCGGTATCTTTGCAGGCACGGTCAGTACTGCCACTGGAGTCAGAATGGACGAGATTTTCAGCCCGATCCTCATCGAGCTACCCCCCACCTCCAACCTCAACGACGTGCTCGCTGAGCGTGTCGGCGCCGGTGCCGACAAGCCGATGATGGAGGTTCCCGTCGGCCCGGGTGAGCCATGGCGGGTCGTCACGGGCGGCCAGTTCGACGCCGAGGTGGTCGCCGTGGCGAAGGGCCTCGCGGCCCGCGGTATCGAGCCGGGGGACAAGGTCGGCATCATGTGCCGCACCCGGTACGAGTGGGCCGTGCTGGACTTCGCGGCCTGGGCCGCCGGCGCGGTCCCGGTCCCGGTCTACGAGACGTCCTCGGCCGAGCAGGTCGAGTGGATCCTGTCCGACGCCGGGGTCAAGCTGGTCTTCGCCGAGACCGCGGCCAACGCCGCCACCGTCGACGAGGTGCGCGCCGCGTGCCCGCTCGTGACCGACGTGCTCGTCATCGACGACGGCGCGCTGGACGCGGTAGCGGCCGACGGCGTGGACGTGCCCGACGCCGAGATCGCCCGGCGCCGCGGCCTCGCGGACCTCGACGACCTCGCCACGATCATCTACACCTCGGGCACCACGGGCCGCCCGAAGGGCGCCGAGCTGACGCACCGCAACTTCGCGTCGCTCGCCGTGAACGCCGTCGAGGCCGTGCCGGAGGTGTTCGCCAAGGACGGCGGGCGCACCCTCCTGTTCATCCCGATGGCGCACGTGTTCGCGCGCTACATCCACGTGCTCGCCGTGGCGGGCGGCGTCGTCACCGGGCACTGGGGCGACACGTCGACGCTGGTCGACGGCCTGGGCGAGTTCAAGCCCACGTTCATCCTCGCGGTCCCGCGGGTGTTCGAGAAGGTCTACAACTCGGCCGAGCAGACGGCGGCGGCCGGCGGCAAGGCGAAGATCTTCCACTGGGCGACGGCGACGGGCATCGCCTGGTCGCGGGCACTGGACACGCCGTCGGGCCCGAGCCTCAGCCTGCGCCTGCAGCACTCGGTCGCCAGCGCGCTGGTGTTCTCCAAGCTGCGCGCCAGGCTGGGCGGCCAGGCGGAGTTCGCAGTCTCCGGCGGCGGCCCGCTGGGCGAGCGGCTCGGGCACTTCTACCGCGGCCTGGGCCTGAAGGTGCTCGAGGGCTACGGCCTCACCGAGTCCACGGCCCCGACCAGCGTGAACCGCCCGACCGCGACGAAGATCGGCACCGTCGGCCCGCAGCTGCCGGGCTGCGGCGTCAAGATCGCGCCGGACGGCGAGATCCTCCTCAAGGGCCACCACATCTTCCGGGGGTACCACAACAACGAGGCCGCCACGGCGGAGGCGTTCACCGAGGACGGCTGGTTCCTCACCGGCGACCTGGGCGTGCTGGACGAGGACGGGTTCCTCACCATCACGGGCCGCAAGAAGGAGATCATCGTCACCGCGGGCGGCAAGAACGTGGCGCCGTCGGTGCTCGAGGACCGCATCCGGGCGCACGCGCTGGTCAGCCAGTGCGTGGTCGTCGGCGACAACAAGCCGTTCATCGGGGCGCTCGTCACGCTCGACGCGGAGGGCCTGCCGGGCTGGCTGAAGATGCACGGCAAGCCCGCCCTGTCCGTGGACGAGGCGCGCAAGGACCCCGACGTCCTCGCGGCGCTGGATGCCGCCGTGCAGCGGGCCAACAAGGCGGTGTCCAAGGCGGAGTCGATCCGCAAGTACACCGTGCTGGCGGGCGACCTGACCATCGAGAACGGGTACCTCACGCCGAAGCAGAGCGTGAAGCGCGCGGTGTTCCTGAAGGACTACGACCAGGACGTCGAGCGCCTGTACGCGGACAAGAACAAGGAAAGCCTCCACTTGATCCGCTGACTTGGCTGAGCGAGTACGCCGAAGTAGAGCGTGTGTCCGGGCCTGCGCGGGATGACCCCGCGCGGCCCCGGACACACGCTCTACTTCGGCGTACTCGCTCCGGTTAGGCCGTCGTGAGGGTGATCCAGGTGTCCGGTGGGGCGTCCGGCCGGCCGGGCACGGCCCGGTGCTCCTCCGTCCACGCCTGCCCGACGGCGTCCGTGGCCACCTCCCGCCAGAAGCGCACGGCCGGCGGGTTGGCGTCTTGGAACGCGATCTCCCAGCGGCCCGGGAAGCTCGCCAGGACCTGCGCCGCGAGCCGCCGCCCGACGCCGGTGCGGCGCGCGCCGCGCACCACGAAGAACGAGCTGAGCACGCGGTCCGGGCCGTCGAGCCCGCGCACCAGTGCGAACCCGACGGGCGACGCCGGGCCGCCGCCGGCGGGCTGCAGGTGGGCGATCAGGCCGCGCCAGGCCGGGTCGGTGAACGCGGCGTCGAGCCGTTCGCGCCGGAACTGGCCGCTCGGGTCGGGCAGGGCGCCCGAGACCTCGGACATGTCGTGCCGGAACAGGAGCCAGAGTCGCTCGAGGACGGGGTGGTCGGCGGGCGTCGTCGGGCGGATGGTCAGGTGTGCGGGCGGGGAGCCGTTCGTCATCGTGGAACTCGTCATAACGAAAAGCCTCCCGGGCCACTAGGCACCGGGAGACTCAGGGCTATTCTCTCACGCGCCGCGGGCCCGAGTCGACCCCCTCGTGCCCGGGCCGGGTCAGGTTCAGCGTCCCGGGGCGCCCGCCGGCAGCGTCGGACCGGGTGCTCATTCACCGGACGTGCCGAGCGCGGTCGCCGCCCGTCAGTAGGATGACGACGAAGGGTGCCGCGCGGTGGATCGCCGGCCGTGACACCCCAGAATTTTCCCTGATGAGAGGTGCTCCTCCGATGGCTGTTCGTCGTGTGGCCCTGCTGACCGCCGGCGGCTTCGCGCCCTGCCTGTCTTCGTCGGTCGGCGGCCTGATCGAGCGTTACACCGAGCTCGACCCCGAGATCGAGATCATTGCCTACCTGCACGGCTACCACGGCCTGCTGACCGGCAACAAGATCGAGATCGACGAGGAGGCCCGCAAGCAGGCCCCGATCCTGCACCGCTTCGGCGGCTCGCCGATCGGCAACTCCCGCGTGAAGCTGACCAACGTCAAGGACGCGGTCAAGCGCGGCCTCGTCAAGGAGGGTCAGGACCCGCTGCACGTGGCGGCGGAGCAGCTCAAGGCCGACGGCGTCGACGTCCTGCACACCATCGGCGGTGACGACACGAACACCACCGCCGCCGATCTGGCCGCCTACCTGCACGAGAACGGCTACGAGCTCACCGTCGTCGGCCTGCCGAAGACCATCGACAACGACGTGGTGCCGATCAAGCAGTCGCTCGGCGCGTGGACCGCCGCCGAGGAGGGCGCGAAGTTCGCGGCCAACGTCATCGGTGAGAACCGTGTGGGCCCGCGCATGCTCATCGTGCACGAGGTCATGGGCCGCCACTGCGGCTGGCTGACCGCCGCGACGGCCGGGAAGTACCGCGAGTGGCTCGACGAGCAGGAGTGGGCACCGGCGCTGGGCCTGTCGCGCGAGCGCTGGGACGTGCACGCGGTGTTCCTGCCGGAGCTGGAGATCGACCTCGAGGGCGAGGCCAAGCGCCTGCGCGGCGTCATGGACGAGATCGGCAACGTCAACATCTTCCTGTCGGAGGGCGCGGGCATGCACGAGATCGTGGCCCAGCTCGAAGCCGCGGGCGAGACCGTGGAGCGCGACCCGTTCGGGCACGTGAAGCTGGACACGATCAACCCGGGCCAGTGGTTCGCGAAGCAGTTCGCGGAGAAGCTGGGCGCCGAGAAGACGATGGTGCAGAAGTCGGGCTACTTCTCGCGCGCCGCGGCCGCGAACAGCGACGACCTGCGCCTCATCAAGTCCATGACCGACTACGCGGTGGAGTGCGCGCTGCGGGGCGAGTCCGGCGTCATCGGCCACGACGAGGAGGACGGCGACCGGCTCAAGGCGATCGCGTTCCCGCGGATCGCCGGCGGCAAGGCGTTCGACGTCTCGCAGGAGTGGTTCGGGCAGATCCTCGCGGACATCGGCCAGCCGCTCGTGCCGGCCGCTCCCGCGGAGCACTGAGCACCGTGCGGGCACCGCTGACGGCCTACCGAACGGCACGCCGATGAGTACCGTCACCGACCCGGCCGAGCGGTCGGCGGGCCCAGAGCGGTCGGCGGGTCCGGGAGGGCTGGACCACTTCCGCACGCTGGAGGCGCGCCAGCAGCCGACCTGGCCGGACGCCGCCGCGCTGGCGGCGGCGACCGGCCGGCTGGCCCAGGCGACGCCGATCGTGGTGCCCGCACAGGCCGACACCCTGACCGAGCGGCTCGCCGCCGCCGGCCGGGGCGAGGCGTTCCTGCTCCAGGGCGGGGACTGCGCGGAGACGTTCGCCGAGGCGAACGCCGACCGCATCCGCAACAAGATCCGCACCATCCTGCAGATGGCGGTGGTGCTGACTCACGGCGCCAGCACGCCCGTCGTGAAGATGGGCCGCCTGGCGGGCCAGTACGCCAAGCCGCGCTCCAGCGACACGGAGACGCGCGACGGCGTCACCCTGCCCGCCTACCGCGGCGACATGATCAACGGGTTCCCGTTCACGCCGCAGGACCGCATCCCCGACCCGGAGCGGCTGGAGCAGGCCTACCGGATCTCGTCGGCGACGGCGAACGTGGTGCGCGCCTTCACACAGGGCGGCTTCGCCGACCTGCGGCAGGTCCACGAGTGGAACCGCGGCTTCATGCGCAACCCCGCCTACTCGCGCTACGAGAAGACGGCGGACGAGATCGACCGCGCCATCCGGTTCATGCACGCGTGCGGCGCCGACTTCGACGCCCTGCGCTCCGTCGAGTTCTTCCTGAGCCACGAGGCCCTGGTGCTCGACTACGAGCGGGCGCTGACCCGCACGGACCAGCGCACGGGCCACGCCTACGACACGAGCGCGCACTTCCTCTGGATCGGGGAGCGCACCCGCCAGCTCGACGGCGCCCACGTCGACTTCATGTCCCGCATCGCCAACCCGATCGGCGTGAAGCTCGGCCCGACGACGACGCCGCACGACGCCCTGGCGCTCACCGAGCGGCTCAACCCGGACAACGTCCCCGGGCGGCTCACCTTCATCACCCGCATGGGCGCCGGCCAGGTCCGGGACGTGCTTCCGGCCATCGTCGAGGCCGTGACCTGGTCCGGCGCGAACGTCACCTGGGTGACCGACCCGATGCACGGCAACACGATCACCTCGGACAGCGGCTACAAGACCCGCCGCCTCACCGACGTGCTCGACGAGGTCGCCGGGTTCTTCGAGGTGCACAAGGCGCTGGGCACCGTCCCGGGCGGCCTGCACATGGAGCTCACGGGCGACGACGTCACCGAGGTGCTCGGCGGGTCGGAGGAGATCTCGGATGCCGGGCTGGCCCTGCGCTACGAGACCCTCGTGGACCCGCGCCTGAACCACCAGCAGTCGCTGGAGCTGGCGTTCCAGGTGGCGGAGATGCTGCGCCGGTGACCAACCAGGTCAGAGCAGCGTCTGCGCCACCCGGCGCACCGCGGCGCGCTTGCCGTTGATCAGGGCGTCCACCGGCAGCTGGTCGAGCTCGTCGTTCGGCGTGAACAGCCACTCGAGGATCTCCTCCTCGGTGAACCCGGCGTCCGACAGCACGATCACGGTGCCGCGCAGGGTCGGGATGACGCCGGGCCGGCCGTCGACCTCCGGCAGCACGAACTTGGCGGGGACCTGAAAGGCCTTGTTGGGGCCGCGCTTGGTGCCTACCACGTACCGGTCGCGAACGAGGCCGCGGGCCTTGCCGACCTCGATGTCGAGGGTCTCGGCGAGGTCGGGCAGGGTCAGCCATTCGCCTACGAGGGCGTCGAGATCTGTCACGGTAGAAAGAGTACGGCGTGGGCGCGCACCCAGGCACGGCAACGATCCGGCAACGGCCGCCGTCCACCATGCGGGTTTCATTCGGCGTGTGGGTGGTCACCCGTACACTCCCATCCGTGGCTCAGGTGACGGCAGACTCTCTCATCGGCCGCCTGGTCGACGGGCGGTACCAGATAGTCGCGCGCGTGGCACGTGGCGGGATGGCCACGGTCTACCGCGCGCACGACACGCGCCTGAACCGCGAGATCGCGCTCAAGGTGATGCACCCGCACCTCGCGGAGGGCGAGCAGGCCGCGAGCTTCCGCCAGCGCTTCGAGCGTGAGGCGCGCTCGGCGGCCGGCCTGCAGCACCACGGCGTCGTCGCGGTCTACGACCAGGGCACCGACGGCGACATGCGCTACCTGACCATGGAGTACGTGCCGGGTACCAACCTGCGCCACCTGATCCGCGGCGGCGACCTCACGCTGCGCCGCTCGTTCGCCGTCCTGGACGTCGTGCTCTCCGCGCTGGCGGCCGCGCACGCCAAGGGCATAGTGCACCGCGACATCAAGCCGGAGAACGTGCTGCTGGAGGAGGGCACCGGCCGGCCCAAGGTGGCCGACTTCGGCCTGGCCCGCGCGATCTCCGAGGTGTCGAACACGACCACGGGCACCGTGCTGGGCACCGTGGCCTACCTGGCGCCCGAGACCATCTCGACCGGCCACGTCGACGCGCGTGCCGACGTGTACGCGGTGGGGATCCTGGCGTTCGAGATGTTCACGGGCCGCCTGCCGCACGAGGGGGAGGGGCCTATCCAGGTCGCCTTCGCGCACGTCAACAGCGACGTGCCGCCGGTCAGCGCGTTCGCCGGCCACCTGGGCCGCCCGCTGGACCTGCTGGTCCGTGCCCTGACCGCGCGCGACCCGGGCCAGCGCCCGCGCGACGCCGCCGTGGCGCTCGACGCGCTGCGGAACACGTTCCGGCAGATCCCCAACGAGGTGCTGGACATTCCCGCCAAGGCCGCGCCGCCGCCGTCGTCGGCAGCGGTGAAGGCGGCGCGGACCGCCGTGGTGGAGCGCCCGGCGGCCGGGCAGTGGGTGGCCCAGCGGCCGCCCCAGCCGCCCGCGCCTCCGGTGCAGGCGCCGGGGGCGCCGGCGAAGCGGCGGCGCGGCCGCCGGATCATGCTGGCCGTCGCGCTGGTGGCCGTCCTGCTCACCGCCTGGTGGTACACGGAGCGGGGCCCGGGCGCCTATGCGGTGGTGCCCGACGGCGTCGTGGGCGCCACGGCGCAGGACGCCGAGGACGCACTGAACGAGGCCGGGCTGACGCTGTCGAGCGTGAAGCAGCACGACTCCGAGGTGCCCGAGGGCCAGGTGATCTCGGTGGATCCGGACGAGGGGTCGCGCTGGGAACGCGACCGCCCGGTGCGCATGGTGGTCTCGCTCGGGCAGGAGCTGGCCGAGGTGCCGGCCGGCCTGATCGGCATGCCCGCGCGCGATGCGCGTGCGGCCCTGACGGGCGTGGGACTGACGGACGTCGAGCTCTCCCGCGAGTACACGAACGACGGCGCGCCCGGCGAGGTGATCTGGGCCTCGGTGCGCGACGGCGACATGGTCCCGACGGACGAGCACGTGCGGCTCACCGTGTCCGACGGGCCGCCGCCAGTCACGGTTCCCGAGGTCGCGGGCCTGGGAGCCGATGACGCCGCCGCCGCGCTAGCCGCAGAGGGTCTGGAGGTGGCGCGGGAGGACCGGTTCGACGAAAAGACGCCGGCGGGCACGGTGATCGGGACCGAACCGGGCGGCGGCAACGGCGCCGCGCAGGGCAGCACCGTCACCGTCTTCGTCAGCATGGGCCCGCAGGGCACGGTTCCCGACGTCGTCGGTCTGTCCGTCGAGGACGCGACGGCGGTGCTCGAGAAGGCCGGCTACACGGTGGTGGTGCGCGGGTTCGGCGAGCTGTTCGGCGAGGGCGTCATCGAGACCGAGCCCGTGGCGGGCAAACACCTGAAGCAGGGCGGCAAGGTCACCATCTTGACGCTGTGACGGTCCCGGCGATAGTTCCGCAAACGGTTCAGGCCGTCCGGTCGACGGCGGCGTGGGCCAGGTCCGTCAGCACGCTCCGGCCGGGCTCGCTCAGGTCCGCGAGGTCCAGCAGCGCGTGGGCGCGGACGGCGAGGTCGTCGATGAGCTGCTCGACGGCGTCGAGCGCGCCCGATCCGACGATGACCTCGCGCACGCGCTCCACGTCCTCGTCGGACAGGCCTGGGTCGCCCAGCGCGGCGGTCAGCGTGGCCGCCTCGGGGCCGTCGGCGTCAGGCAGCAGCGCCAGGGTGCGCGCCACGACCACAGTGCGCTTGCCCTCGCGCAGGTCGTCGCCGGCGGGCTTGCCGGTCACCGCCGGGTCGCCGAACACGCCGAGCACGTCGTCCCGCAGCTGGAACGCCTCGCCCAGGGGCTGGCCCGCCGCCTCGATCCCGGCCGCCGCCGCGGTGCCCGCGCCGGCCAGCAGCGCGCCCAGCGCGAGCGGCGCCGCCACCGAGTAGCTGGCGGACTTGGCGCGCAGCACCTTCCGGGCGCGCTCCTCGTCGAAAGCCGGGTCGTCGCCCCAGGGCTCGGCCTGGACCAGCACGTCGAGATACTGGCCCACGACCACCTCGCTCTGCATGGCGTCGAAGCGGGACCGGGCAGCCGCGGCGGCGTCCGGCGGCACCAGGGCGAGCGCCGCCGACAGCTCCTGCTGCGCGGCCAGCAGCACGAGGTCGCCGAGCAGGATCGCCGCGGCGTCACCGAACCGCATCGGCTCGCCGGCCCACCCCGCCTCGGCGTGCCTGGCGGCGAACGCCCGGTGCGTCGTCGGGCGCCCGCGGCGGGTGTCGGAGTTGTCCATCACGTCGTCGTGCAGCAGGGCCGCCGCCTGGAAGAGCTCCAGCGCCGCCCCCACCCGGACGGTCGCGACGCGGGCCGCGTCCAGCGGGTCCGGGGAGCCGCCGTGCGCGCGGAAGGACCAGTAGCAGAACGCGGCCCGCAGGCGCTTGCCGCCCGCGAGCAGCCCGGCTGCCTCGCCGACCATGGCCTCCGCGCTCGGGCTGATCGCGCTGACCTCGGCGGCCAGCCGGTCGAGGTGAGCGGTCACTGCCGCGTCGACGTCGGCGCGGAGGTTCTCGGCGTCGAGCAGGGCTGCGGGGTTCAAGGCACCGGTACGGGCGGGTGAGACGGACACGCCCCCAGCCTATGGGGTGCGGACGGTGCCGCTGATCGAGGCGAGCCGCCGGTCGCCGTCGTCGAGCACGCCGACCACCAGCGACTCCTGGACCTCGCCCGCCTTGGACTGGGAGATGCGCAGGAACGCGGTCTGCTCGGTCAGGCCGCTCGACTCCGGCGCCGGGATCTGCCGGAAACCCTGGCCGGTCAGGATCTTCGTGGCCTGCTCGACGACGTCCTTCGCCGGGAGGCTGGACGCCAGGTTGAGCGTCACCTGCGTCATCGGGGTGCCCTTGGCCTTCGCGTCCTCGGGCGCGGGCACCGGCCGTGCCGACGAGGCGAGCAGGGTGGCGTCCTGGGGAATCGGGAACAGGTCGGCGGGGAACCCCTGCGCGTACGTGCCCACCGCCGACGCCGGGTCGAACGTCGGCAGCTCGGTGGGCCCGCCCGAGGCGGCCGCGCGCGGCTCCGCCGTGCGATCCGATGTGGTGGCGGACGCCGGCGGCTCGGTCCCCGTGCCGCACCCCGCGGTCGCGAGCGCCAGCCCGACGGCGGCGGCGAGCGCCGCGGTGCGGCGGACGGAGGCGAGGTGGGGCACGTCGGACACGGTAACCGGTGAGACCCTCGTGAGGACAGCGCGCGGCGTGGAGGTCGACCACAGGCAATCCGTTGTCCACACGGCCCTCCTGGGCGCGCCGCGGCCCCGCCGGGCGGCTGGGATCGTCGACATGAACCCCAAGGACATCACTTCCAAGAACCTCGGCCGGCGGTCGGCAGCGCCGAACGCCACGATCGTCCGCGTGGCCGGACCCGAGGACCTGCTCGCCTACATCCCCTACCGGCTCGGCTTCGAGCCCGCCGAGTCCGTCGTGGCGGTGAGCCTCACCGGGCCGCGCCAGCGCGTCGGGCTCGTGGCCAGGGTCGACCTCGACGACCTCCGCCTACGCCGGCCCGACGAACCGGGCGGGCCCGACGGCGCCGCCACCGCCCGCTGGCTCACGGACCATGTGGTGGCCGACGGCGCCGACCGTGCGGTGGTGGTGCTGTACACCGCCACCGACCCGGCGGCACCGTCGGGCCTGGCGCGGCGCGCCGTGGAGCTGCTGCGGGCGCGGCTCGAGCGCCGGCTCCCCGGGGTCGAGGTATGGCTCGTGGCCCCCACGGGCTACCGCGCGCTCGACTGCACGGACCCCACGTGCTGCCCACCCGGCGGCCGGGACCTGGGCGCGCTCAAGGGCAGCCGCGTCGCGGCCCACATGGTGCTGGAGGGCCGGACCGTGGCCGGCACCCGCGAGGAGCGGTACGCGCTGCGGCCCGCACCGGAGGTCGCGCGCACGCAGGCGCGGCGCGCGGCGGCGCGCTGGAGCGACACCTACCGGCGGCTCCTGAACGGGACGCGGTTCCCGGACGGACGGGGGCCCCTCGACGCCGCGATGCCGGCCGGCGGGACGGCGTCCGGCGGCGCCGGCCAACGCCCGGGGACGGCCGGGGCCCAGGCGGCGCGTGCCCAGCGGGCGCTGGCGGAGTGGGGAGCCGAGAGCCTCGACCTCTGGCGCGCCGCGGTTCGCGTGGCGTCCGCCGGCGGGCCCGGCCGGCCCGTGGTGCTGTCACCGGTGGACCTCGGGAAGATCGGCGCGGCGCTCGCGGACATCCCGGTACGGGACGCCGTGCTGCTCAGCCTGGCGCCGGGCACGGAGGAGACGGCGCTGCGCACCGCGCGGCGCGAGGCGGACGGCGACACGGACGCTGCGACGGGAAGCGTCATGGCCCGGATCGTCGACCCGGAGCACGGCGTCCCTCCCGACGAGGACCTCACGGGTGCGGCGAGCCAGGTCCTGGAGGCGGTGGTGACGCACGTGCCGCGGAACCGGCGGGCACCGGCCTACCTGCTGCTGGCCCTGGTCGCGTGGTGGCGCGGCGACGGTGGGCTGGCCGCCGAGCGGGTGTCGGACGCGCTCGGCGTGGACCCGGACTACCGGCTGGCGCTGCTGCTGCGGAGCGCGATCGTCGGGGGAGTCCCGCCGGGCTGGGTCCGGCGTGATCGGGACGCGCTCCACGGCGAGCTCCACGGCGAGCAGGAATCGGAGGAGGCGGCCGCCGTGTGAGGCATGAGCCGGGGCCCGGCGTGGGGTAGCGTCGGTGAACATGACGATCGTCGTGGGCCACCTCGCCACGCCCGAGGGTCAAGAGGCCCTCACCACCGCTGTCACCGAGGCCAGTGAGCGCAAGCTGCCGCTGGTCGTCGTCACCAGCGGGAAGCGTCCGCTGGAGGAGTGTCAGGCCGAGACCGAGGAGCTGGTCGGCAGGCTTGCGCACGACGTCGACGTGCGGGTGGAGCAAGGCAGCGGCGACCTCGCCGAGGACCTGATCCGCACCGCGACGAGCACTGGCGCCGGGCTGATCGTCATCGGGCTGCGCAAGCGCAGCCCCGTCGGCAAGCTCATCCTGGGTGCGGGCGCCCAGCGGATCCTCGTCGAGGCGCCGTGCCCGGTCCTGGCCGTCAAGGTCTGAGCCCGACTGAGCCTCACCCGGCTGATTTCGAGATGGGCCCAGGTCCGGCTCCGAGCCTGGTCCCGGGCAGATCGGCGCGACCGGGAATGGTCCAGCCACCTGGTTCGTTGACTCTTGGCACGCGAAATCAGATACACCTGCGGGGCATCCCCGCTCGACGTGACTTCGAACTGACTTTGCCCATATCACCGCGTTCGTCGCGGTGTACATGGATGCCGACGCTACAATATATATGTTCGCCGGTGGAAGAAGAAGGTCCAGTGAAGGCCCCGCCGACGGTACACCGCCCCCTCGAATGCCGAAAGGTCGGTTTGTGGCGCCCACTCCGCTGAAAGCCCCCCAGGACATCGTTCCTGTCCCTGCACGCGACAACCTGCCCCGTGAGTTCGAGCATCCTGCCCTGCAGGAGCTCCTCGCTCGCGGCGCCGCCGACGGCTCGGTCGACGCCGAGAGCTTCCGGCGTGCATGCGAGACCGCGGAGGTCGGTGACGCCAAGCGGCTCAAGGCGGTGCTGCGTGCACTGGCCAACGCCGGTGTGCAGGTCGGTCTGCCCACCGTGACCAAGGTTGCCGCCGCCGCGGCGACCCGTTCCACCGCGGTCGCCGCGAAGGCTCCCGCGGACGGCGACGCCGAGGCTTCCGCGAAGCCTGCCCGGCGCACCCGTACGACGGCCGCGAAGACGTCGACCGTCAAGAAGGCTCCCGCGCGCTCCACCGCGCAGCCGCAGGAAGTCGATGAGATCGAGGAGGTGGACGACATCGATCTGAGCGAGGTCGACGACCTCGACGAGGCCGCCACCAGCACGCGGAAGAAGCCGGCGGCCAAGACGGCCGCCAAGAAGCCCGCTGCCCGGGGCAAGTCGAAGTACGACAACATCGAGCCCGACGGCGTCGCCGTTGAGGACCCAGAGGAAGAGACCGACGCCGGTCCGGAGATCGTCACCAAGGCGACCCGTGGCCGCGGCGGCAAGGCGGCCAAGGAGGAGAACGAGAACTCCGGTTTCGTCGTCTCCGACACGGACGACGACGACCAGCCCGCGCAGCAGGTCGTCACCGCCGGTGCCACCGCCGACCCGGTGAAGGACTACCTGAAGCAGATCGGCAAGGTCGCGCTGCTGAACGCGGAGCAGGAGGTCGAGCTCGCGAAGCGCATCGAGGCCGGCCTGTTCGCCGAGGAGCGCCTCGCCACCACGGAGTTCAACCGGGACGACAAGGACCAGCGCCGGTTCGAGCGCGACCTCAAGTGGATCGCGCACGATGGCAAGCGCGCCAAGAACCACCTGCTGGAGGCCAACCTCCGCCTCGTGGTCTCCCTGGCCAAGCGCTACACGGGCCGCGGCATGCTGTTCCTGGACCTGATCCAGGAGGGCAACCTCGGTCTGATCCGTGCGGTCGAGAAGTTCGACTACACCAAGGGCTACAAGTTCTCGACGTACGCCACCTGGTGGATCCGCCAGGCGATCACGCGAGCCATGGCCGACCAGGCCCGCACCATCCGTATCCCGGTGCACATGGTCGAGGTCATCAACAAGCTGGCCCGTGTGCAGCGCCAGATGCTCCAGGACCTGGGCCGCGAGCCCACGCCGGAGGAGCTGGCCAAGGAGCTGGACATGACCCCCGAGAAGGTGGTCGAGGTCCAGAAGTACGGCCGCGAGCCCATCTCGCTGAGCACCCCGCTCGGCGAGGACGGCGACAGCGAGTTCGGCGACCTCATCGAGGACTCCGAGGCCGTCGTGCCGGCCGACGCGGTGTCGTTCACGCTCCTGCAGGAGCAGCTGCACCAGGTCCTCGACACGCTCTCGGAGCGCGAGGCGGGCGTCGTCTCGATGCGGTTCGGCCTGCAGGACGGCCAGCCCAAGACGCTCGACGAGATCGGCAAGGTCTACGGCGTGACGCGCGAGCGCATCCGTCAGATCGAGTCCAAGACGATGTCGAAGCTGCGCCACCCCTCGCGGTCGCAGGTGCTGCGCGACTACCTCGACTAGACCGAGGGCCTGAACCGAATATCTGAACGAGTACGACGACGCCGGGCGGGTGAGCTTCTCCGGAAGCCACC
>NZ_JBHUUX010000099.1:0-14652 GCF_042670845.1 Promicromonospora sp. NPDC057138
GCCGTCGGGTGAACCCCGACGGCGCGCGGCTCTGCCAACAACAGGACCACCACCGAGGGACCTCAATGCTCAAGAAACTGCGGCGGGTCGGGCCACCGCTCCTCATGCTCGCCCCGTCCCTGATCCTCGTCGGCGTCTTCGTCTACGGGCTGATCGTCGCCAACTTCACCACGTCCCTGACGGACAACCACACGGCAGCACAGGCCACCGGGCAGAAGCCGGCGGTCAACGTGTGGTTCGAGAACTACCTCGACCTGCTGGGCAGCCCGGACTTCCAGCACTCGCTGATGAACCTCGTCCTGTACACGGTCGTGTTCCTCGCCGGGACCATGATCATGGGCTTCCTGTGGGCCTGGATGCTGGAGAAGCCCGTGAAGGGCGAGGGCATCTTCCGCTCCGTCTACCTCTTCCCGATGGCGGTCTCGTTCATCGCCTCGGGCGTCGTGTGGCGCTGGCTGCTCAACTCCAACCAGGACGAGCAGGCCTCCGGCCTCAACCGGCTGTTCCAGATCATCGGGCTCGACGCCCTGCAGAACAACTGGTGGAACAACGTCACCTTCGGCATCATCGCCATCGCGATCCCCGCGATCTGGCAGCTCTCCGGCTACGTGATGGCGCTGTTCCTCGCCGGGTTCCGCGGCATCCCCGACGAGCTGCGCGAGGCCGCGCGGATCGACGGCGCGAGCGAGTGGAAGATGTACAGGTACGTCCTGTTCCCGCAGCTCTCGCCGATCGCCCTGTCCGCGCTGATCATCATCGGCCACATGTCGCTCAAGGCGTTCGACCTCATCATGTCGATCTCCAAGCCGGCCAACTACCAGACCAAGGTCCCGGCCGTCGACATGTACGTGTTCAAGTCGAGCTTCGACTACGCGAACGCCGCCGCCGTCGGCTCGATCCTGCTGATCATCGTCGCGCTCGTCATCGTGCCGTACCTGATCCGCACGAACCGCGAGGAGAAGTGATGACCGCCGCAGCCGAGCAGCTCACCGCGCCGCACCCGGCGCCCAGCGGGCCGCGCCTGAGGACGGGCCGGTACTCCACCGCCCGCACCCTGAAGTACCTGGCGCTGATCCTCTTCGTGCTCATCGTCCTGATCCCCGTGTACGTGCTGCTGGTGACGAGCTTCAAGGCCACCGGCGACGCCGACCCCAGCCGCGCGTGGGCCCTGCCCCAGCTCTGGACGCTCGACAACTGGGAGACGGCGTGGGTGAGCCTGTCGCCCTCGATCCTGCGCAGCCTCGAGATCGTGGTGCCGAGCGCCATCATCTCGGCGTTCCTCGGGTCGCTGAACGGGTTCGTGCTGGCCCGGTGGAGCTTCCGCGGCGCGGACATCGTGTTCACGGTGATCCTGTTCGGGATGTTCATCCCGTACCAGGCCGTGATGATCCCGCTCAACCAGCTCGTCCTGGGCCTGGGGATACCGAGCGGTGTGCCGACGCTGATCATGCTGCACGTGATCTACGGCATCCCGATCACGACGCTGATCTTCCGCAACTACTACACGACGGTGCCGAACGAGCTGATCGAGGCGGCGCGCGTCGACGGCGCGGGCATGCTGCGGACCTACTGGTCGATCCTGCTGCCGATCTCGGTCCCCAGCTTCGTCGTGGTGCTCATCTGGCAGTTCACCTCGGCCTGGAACGACTTCCTGTTCGCGGTGTTCTTCTCGTCGTCCCAGAACGGCCCCGTCACCGTGGCGCTGAACAACCTGGCCAACGGCGCGCTGCTGCAGAACTACGGCGTCTCCATGGCGGGCGCGCTGTTCGCGTCGCTGCCGACGCTCGTGGTCTACATCATCCTCGGCAAGTACTTCGTCGGCGGCCTCATGTCGGGCTCGGTGAAGGGCTGAGCCCAGGCACGGATGGTCGGTAAGACGTCAGGAGATCGGCAGCCCGGGCTGCCGATCTCCTGACGTTCTACCGACCATCCGCCACGACCCTTGCGTGGTCAGGCCGGCGACACCTTGGGCCGCCTGGCGCCGGCGAGGAACACGAGCAGCAGCGCGAGCGAGCTGACGACGAGGCCGATCATCGCGCCCCCGCTGTCCGAGACGAGCGCGATGATCGCGCCGATCACGTTGACGGCGGCGACGACGAGGGCGGCCGGGAAGCCCCACGTGGTATTGAGGGCGAGGCCGAACGCGGCCACGAACCCCGCGACGCCCAGCGCCACGATGGCGACGGCGAGCGCCAGCGCGGGCTTCGGTTCGGTTCCGAACGGGTAGCCGACGTTCATCAGCGAGATCAGGGCGAGCGGGAAGATCGCGAGGATCCGGACGAGCTTCATGATGTTCTCCTGACTGCGGTGGCCCGGCCGGCTTGTCGTGCCAGGCGCTGATGACCTGATCGTCGGCCGCCGGTCGTTCCCGCGGACAGAGCCGGGGTTCACCGGAGACTCCCGCGTCTGCGGGACAACCTCCCGATGTCCGGGAATCCCGCTCCATTGCGGGCGCACCGGTGACGAGTCAGGGTTGAGGCATTGTGACCAGCACCGTGACCAGCGTCGTGACCAGGCGCACCTGGTCGCCGCGCACCCACCCGGTGCCGGCGGCGGGCCTGCTGCTGGCCGTCGCCGTCGTCGGGGCAGCCGTCACGGTTGCCGCGCTCCCGATGCTGAACCCTGCCCCTCGCGACCAGGTGACGCAGATCGCGACGACGCTCGCCTACGTCGTGCCGTACGCGCTCGTCGGCGCCGTCCTCGTCGCGCGTCGTCCGGATCTCCCGTTCGGCTGGCTGCTCTCGGGCTGCGCCGCGGTCGTCGCCGTCGGCTTGGCGATTGCCTCGCAGTCCTACGCCGCACTCAGCCGCGGCGCGGACAGCCCGGTGCTCGAGTACGGCTGCCTGCTGGCCACGGTGCAGTTCCTGCCGGCAGCGGTCCAGGGCCTGGTGAACGTCCGGTTCCCGAGCGGCCGGGTGACGTCGCGGTTCGGGCGGGTGCTGAACTGGCTGCTCATCGCGGGGATCGCGCTCGGCCTGACCGGGGGGCTGCTCGGCGACTGGTCGCTCGAGCTGAACCGCGTCGACGGCACGACGGCGACCATCCACAACCCGCTGACGGGTGGGACGGCCGTCGGGGAGGTCGCGCTGGCCCTCACCGCAGCCATCCCGCTCGTGATCCTGGTGGGGATCGTCGCCGGGCTCCGGATCGTCCGCCAAGCCTGGAAGGCCACCGGCGTCGAACGCGACCAGCTCCGATGGCGCGCATACGGCGTCGTGCTCTCGCTCGCCCTGTTCCCGCTCGCCGTCACCGAGACGCTCCCGCTCGCGGTGAACCTCGCCGACGGGCTCCTGTTCACCACCACCCTGGTCATCCCGATCCTCCGCTACCGGCTGTGGGCGATCGACAACATCATCCGGAGGTCCGCGGCGTACCTGCTGGTGACGGTCCTGGTGACCGGGATCTTCGCCGCGTCGGCGGCCGGCGTCACGGCGCTCCAGGGAGAGCGGGTCGGGCTGGTGACCGCCGCGGTGGTCGCGGCGCTCGTCCTCGGCCCGGCGCTGCGCCGCAGCCAGCGGCTGGTCGACGAGCTCTTCTACGGCCATCGCAGCGATCCCTCCCGCGCGTTGCGCGACCTCAGCCGGCAGCTCGACGCCGTGGCCGACCCGGGCGAGGTCCTGAAGACCGTGGTCACGGCGGTCGCGGACTCGCTCCGGCTGCCCTATGTCGCGATCGAGCGGCCCCGTGACGGCTCGGTGCTGGCCCAGCACGGCGACCGGAAGCCCGCGGACAGGGACAGGGACACGGACACGGAGACGGACGCCGAGCTCGGCCGCTGGCCACTCATGTCCCAGGGCGCGCCCGTCGGCACCCTGGTCGCCGCCCCGCGGCGCGGGGAGTCGACGCTGGACGCGCGCGACCGCGCAGTGCTGGCCGACCTGGCACGACAGGCGGGCGCCGCCGTGCACGCGGCGGCGCTCACCGCCGACCTGGTGGCCTCCCGCCAGCGCCTTGTCGAGGCGCGCGAGGAGGAGCGGCGCAGGCTGCGCCGCGACCTGCACGACGGCCTGGGCCCGCTCCTGACCAGCGTCGGGCTCAACCTCGACGCGCTCAGGTCCCGGCTGACTGCCGGCGACGGCGACCCGCTCGTACTCCTCGCTCGCGCCAAGGAAGCGTCCAGCCAGGCCATCGCCGATCTGCGCTCAGTCGTCTACTCCCTCCGCCCGCCCGCGCTGGACGACCTCGGAGTGGTCGGGGCGATCACCGCTCACGTGCACCGGATCGAGGACGGCAGCACGGTCGACATCGAGGTCGAGGGCGACGCTCTGCCGGCGCTGCCCGCCGCGGTCGAGGTCGCGCTGTTCCGCATCGCGGTCGAGGGCGTGACCAACGCGGTGCGGCACGCCGGGGCGCGCACCTGCCGGATCCGGCTCGACGTCACCGACGGCAGCGCGGTCGTCGAGGTCGTGGACGACGGCCCGTCGCGTGTGCCGTGGGCGCACGGCGTCGGCACCGTCGCCATGCGGGAACGCGTGTCCGAGCTCGGCGGGACGCTGGAGATGGGTCCCACGGGAGCGGGCGGCCGGCTCCGTGCGTCGTTCCCGTTGGCCGAGCCACCACGAACGGAGGCCAGCAGATGACGACCGAGGGAACCATCCGTGTCGTCATCGTCGACGACCACCAGCTCGTACGGCAGGGGCTCGAAGCGGTCCTCGCCTCGGACGCGGGCGTCGCCGTCGTCGGCCAGGCCGCCGACGGCCGCGCCGCGGTGGAGGTGGTCGCCGACGCCGAGCCCGACGTCGTCCTGATGGACCTGCAGCTCCCGGAGCTGTCGGGCCTGGAGGCCACCCGCCAGATCCTCGCGGCGCGACCCGGCACCGCGGTGCTGGTGCTGACGATGTTCGAGGACGACGGCACGGTGCACGCGGCGATAGCAGCGGGCGCCGTCGGCTACCTGCTCAAGGGGGCCGACGGCGAGGACATCCTCGCGGCCGTGCACTCCGCCGCGGCCGGCCAGGCCGTGTTCGGCGCGGCGCTCGCGCAGCGCCTGCGGACCTTGTTCGCCGACGGCCCCACGAGCAGGGCGGCGGCGTTCCCCGAGCTCACCGAGCGGGAGCGGCTGATCCTCGACAGGCTCGCCGCCGGCCTCACGAACGTCGAGATCGGCCACGCCCTGTTCCTGTCGCCCAAGACGGTGGCCAACAACGTCTCGGTGATCCTGACGAAGCTGCACCTGTCCGAGCGCGGGCAGGCGATAGTGCTGGCCCGCGACGCCGGGCTCGGCCGGTCCGGCTAGGCCCGGCCAGCGGCTGGGTCGGTGCGCTCCAGCGCCCGGACCAGCGACTGCGCGTCGTACGGCCCGGTGTGCCGGCGGCCGTTCACGAAGAACGTCGGGACGGCGGTGATGTCCATCGCCTCGGCGTCGAGCATGTCGTCCCGGACCCGCCCGGCCACCTCCGGGGACACCAGGTCCCGCTCGAACCGCTCGACGTCGAGCCCGAGATCGTCCGCGCGGCGCACGATGTCCGAGGGCAGCTGGTTCTCCTGGTCCAGGAGCAGGCTCCGTTCCATCGCGAAGAACTCGCCCTGCAGCGCCGCCGCCTCCGCCGCCTCGGCCGCCGCGACGGCGTTCGGGTGGTACCGGTCGAGCGGCGCGTGCCGCCAGACGTACCGCAGCCGGTCGCCGAGCTCCCGGTGCACCTCCTGGATCGCGCCGGACGCCTTGGAGCAAAACCCGCACTGGAAGTCCCCGTACTCGACCAGCGTGAACGGCGCGTTAGGCGGGCCGAACACGTGGTCCCGCGCGGGGTCGACGGGCCGCAGCAGCGTGGCCCCGGCCTCCTTCGCCGGGTGCACCCGGTCGGAGACCTTGAAGATCACCGCGGCGATCAGGAACGCGACGACCGACGCCGAGAGCACGCCCACGCGGGCCTCGTTCTGCACCGCCGGGTCGTCGATGGCGAGGTCGACGATGAACAGGGCGATCGTGAAGCCGATGCCGCACAGCGCGCCGCCGCCGGCGAGGCGGTCGAGCGTCAGGCCGGGTCCCAGGTCGCCGATGCGCAGCGCCTTCATCACGGCACCCGACCCCAGGACGCCGACGTACTTTCCGACGACGAGCCCCACCACGATGCCCAGCGTCACGGCCGAGCCGGCCGCCGCGGCCAGGATCTCCGCGTTGATCTGCACGCCCGCGTTGGACAGCGCGAAGAGCGGCAGGATCACGTAGGCCACGTACGGCGCGTACGCGGACTGCAGCCGCTCGTTGATCGAGATGGACTCACGGAGGCTGTTCGCGGCGGCCCGCGCGTAGTCGCTGTTCGGCGACTGCCGGAACGTGCGCGCCAGGGTCAGCGCGTGCTCGACGTCCCGCCGGCTGGGCCGGTAGACCGGCACCAGGAGCGCGATGGCGACGCCGGCCAGCGTCGGGTGCACGCCGGAGGCCAGGAACGCGAGCCAGACGATGATCGAGAGCGTGGCATAGATCGGCCCGCGGCCGGTGGGCACGTACCGCGTGAGGTAGACGCCGACCAGGCCGACCGCCGCGATCAGCAGCGGGAGGGGGTCGAAGTTCTCGGTGTAGACGAGCGCGATGATCGACAGCGCCCCGATGTCGTCGACGACGGCGAGCGCCAGCAGGAACACTCGCAGCCTCCCGGGCGCCCTCGGCCCGATGAGCGCCAGCGCGCCGACGACGAACGCGGTGTCCGTCGAGATGACGATCCCCCACGCGCCCTCCCAGCCGGTCCCCTGGGCGATCAACACGTAGAGGACGGCGGGGACGGCGAGCCCCGCGGCGGCGGCCACCACCGGCACCACGGCCCGGGACCAGCTCGTGAGCTCGCCGATGGCGAACTCGCGGCGCACCTCCAGGCCGACCGTGAAGAAGAACAGGGCCATGAGCGCGTCGTTGACCAGGGCGTGCAGCGTGAACTCGACCTGCAGGTCCTCCACGCCGACGCTCAGGTGCGTCTCCCAGAACTCGCTGTACGAGCCGAAGGAGACATTGGCCCAGACGATCGCCGCGACGGTCCCGAGCAGCAGGAGGAGCGCGCCCAGGCGGCTCTGGCCCAGGGAGCGGATCCGCTCGGCGATCGAGGGCCACCGCGCGCCCGGGTCGTGCGTCTCCGGGTCGGGCGACCGCTCCACGATCGTCAGGTTCGCCATCACGTCTCCTGTCAGCCTCCGGCTCAGGCTAGTGCGTGCCGCACCGGGCGGCCGGTCGATTCACCCGCGAGCGGACCTCAGCCGGCGTCCTGCGCGACCCAGCCCGGCTCGTCCACGCGCACCGCGCCGTCCCCGACCAGCTTCGTCAGCTGGGCCTCCAGCGCCGCCAGCTCGGCGGCGCCGATCTGCCGCGCCCACTTCTCGCGTAGCTCGTCGAAGATCGACTCCCCTTGCCGCAGTACCTCGAACCCGAGCGGCGTCACCTGCAGCCGCTTGCGCCGGGCGTCGCCGGGGTCCGGCTCACGCGACACGTAGCTGCGGTCGACGAGGACCGCGATGGTCTTCGCCGCCGCCTGCTTCGAGACCGACGTGCGCCGCCCCAGGTCGGCGGCGCTGTCGGCGCCCGCAGCGATGGCACGCATCGCGAAGTCGTGCACCGGGCGGACGTCGTCGTACCCGCGGGCCGCCAGCTCCACCGTCGCGGCGTCCACGAGCGTCCGAAAGCCGCCCAGCAGCAGGAGTGCGAGATCAGCGCCAGATCGAGACATGGGCCCAGCCTAGAGCGCTCATTGACAACGACAACCGGGTTGTCTATGTTTGGACAACCCGGTTGTCCATCTAGCCGACCTGGCGACACCTTCCTGGCGACACTGGCGACACAAGGAGCACCGAGCATGAGCATCGCGACGTCGAGCACGCCCGTCCCCGGCATCACGCACCACACGGCGGGGGTCAACGGGACCGAGCTTCACTACGTGTCCGCGGGCGCCGACGGCTCCCCGGTCCTGCTGGTCCACGGGTTCCCGGAGACCTGGTGGGCGTTCCACCGGCTCATCCCCCTGCTGGCCGAGCGACACCGGGTGTTCGCCGTCGACCTGCGCGGATTCGCGACTCGGGCACGGCAGAGGCCGGCCACGACAGCACGACGGCGGCCGCCGACCTGCACGGCCTCGTCGAGCGGCTCGACGTCGGCCCCGTGCACCTCACGGGCCAGGACATCAGCGGAGCCACGGTGTTCCGGCTCGCGGCCACGCACCCCGAGGCCGTCCGCAGCCTCACCGCCGTCGAGACGGGCCTGCCCGGCTTCGGGGTCGAGGCGCTGGGCGACGTCACCCACGGCGGCTTCTGGCACATCGGCGCGCTGGCGGCGCCCGGCATCCCCGAGCTGTTCCTCGCGGGCCGCGAACGAGAGTTCCTCGGGTGGGCGTTCCCGGCCATGACCGCGGTCGAGGGTGCGATCGCCGCGGCCGACGTCGACGAGCTCGTCCGCGCGTACTCCCGTCCGGGCGGGTGGACGGGGGCGGCCGCGCACTACCGGTCGATGCTCACCGACGGCGACGAGATCAGGGCCCTTGCCGCGTCGAGCCCGCTGACCATGCCGGTCCTGGCCGTCGGTGCGGGCGGCGGCCCGTTCACCGCCCGGACCATGCGCCAGGTCACGGCGGGCGAGGTCCGGGACGTGCGGCTCGACGCCGTCGGCCACTACGCCGCCCTGGAGGCGCCGGCCGCCCTGTCGGCCGCGATCCTCGACTTCCTGGCGGACGTCGACGCGGTGAGCGCCGGCCGACCCGTGAGCTGACCACAGCAGTTCCTGCCACGATCGAGGCCGTGTGGCAGGAACTGCTGTGCTCAAACCGCGGTCGGACGGCGGGTGGGTCGGCCGCAGGCTGGTCGGCCGCGGCCTACGCTGCGGGCATGGCAGCGGACCCCGATCTCGACAGCGGCTTCGACGCCGTCGGCATCGACGACGACACCCGGCTGGTCTACCGGTACGTGCTCGCCCAAGGCACGGTCCGGGTGGAGGACGTCGCCCAGGACGTGCCGCTCGACGGGACCGACACCGGCGCGATGCTGGCGCGGCTGCGGGCCGCCGGGCTGATCAACCGCACGAGCGGCAGCGAGGGCGAGTACACGGCGGTGGATCCCCGGATCGCCCTGCGCGCGCTGGCCGAGCGGACCGAGGCGCACCTCGACCGCATCCGCGCCGCGATCCCGGACCTGGCCGAGCTGTTCGAGCAGACGGCCGACACCGGCGAGTCCGGCGGCGGCGTCCACGTGATCGACGACCCCGCGCTGATCGGCGCCTGGTACACCCGCCTCGAGCACGAGGTCACCACGGAGTTCATGGCGTTCGACCGGCCGCCGTACGTCCTGGCGGGCGAGAACCCCGTCGAGCCGCTCGTGCTGGAGCGCGGCGTGCTGTGGCGGGCCGTCTACGCCGCAGAGGTCCTGGAGCGGCCGGGCGCCTGGGCGGAGATCCGCTACGCGGCCGCCGTCGGCGAGCAGGCCCGGATCGCGCGGTCGCTGCCCACCAAGCTCGCCATCGCCGACCGGCGGACGGCGCTGGTCAGCTCCACGCTCGACGCGCACCGGCCGACGGCGGTGGTGGTCGAGGGCGGCCCGCTCGTGGACCTGCTGTGCGTGGCCTTCGAGGCGGTGTGGGCCGACTCGGCCGAGGTGCCGGCGGCCGACAGCCTGGAGGGCGCCGCTCCCCCGGACCGTGGCCCCGGCAAGGACGACCGGGCGCTGCTCGCCCTCCTCGGCTCGGGCGCGAAGGACGAGACCATAGCGCGCGAGCTCGGGCTGTCCGAGCGGACGCTGCGGCGGCGCAGCGCGGACCTGCTGCGCCGGCTGGGCGCGGCCAACCGCTTCCAGGCGGGCGTCCAGGCCGTCCGCCGCGGCTGGCTCTGACACGTCGATGGCGGGTGAAAAAGAGGGTCCCCGCGTGACCGGCGTGTAAACAGTTGCGGCCGGTACCGGCCAGTGGCCGCAACCGGCCAGCCGGACCATTGCCCATCCGGTCCGGCGGCGGATAGACAACCCCTCATGCAACCTCTGTCCTCTGGCCGCCGCTGGGGTGCCCTCGTCACGGGCACCCTCGTCACGGCCTCCGCGATCCTGCCTCCGGGCGCCGCCGTCGCAGCCCCGGACCCCGCGCCCGACCGTGACCCGGTGCGGGTCATCATCGAGCTCGACGCCCCGTCCGCCGCCGACGTCGTCGGCAACGAGGAGGTCGCCGCCGCCCGCAAGGGCAAGGCCACCGCGCGCAGCGCCTTCGCCGCCGACTACCGGGCCGCCGTCGACACCGTCGAGGACGCTCAGGGCGGCGTCACCTCCTGGGCCGTCCGTCAGGACGTCGGCCTGGCGGACACCAGGTCCGTCACCGGCGTGCTCGACGCGATGGTCGCGACGGTCGACCCGGCGGACCTGTCCGAGCTGCGCGGGGCCCCCGGCGTCGCGCGCGTCACCGAGGACGCGCCGGTGCGCATCCTCGGCGAGGCGAACATCCCGGCCACGGGCGCGCCGCAAGTCTGGGAGCGCTCCGACCCCGCCGGTACCCCCGTCACGGGCGACGGCCGCACCGTCGCGATCATCGACACCGGCGTCGACTACACGCTGCCCGACCTCGGGGCCGGGTTCGGCCCGGGCCACCGGGTGGTGGACGGGTACGACTTCGTCAACGACGACGCCGACCCCATGGACGACCACATGCACGGCACCCACGTGGCGGGCATCATCGGCGCCGGCGGCGACAACCTCACCGGCATGGCGCCCGACGTCACGCTCACCGCGTGGAAGGCCATGGACGCGAACGGCGGCGGCACCACGGAGGACCTGCTGCTCGCGCTGGACGCCGCCGTCGACCCGCTGGGCGAGGCCCCGGCCGACGTCGTGAACATGAGCCTCGGCACGCCGGGCGACGGCACCGACCCGCTGGGCCGCGCGTCCACCGCCGCCGTGCGGCAGGGCGTCGTGGTCGTCGCCGCCGCGGGCAACTCCGGGCCCTCCGGCCAGAGCGTCGGCTCGCCGGCCGCCGCCGAGGGCGTCATCGCCGTCGGCGCGCAGGTCACCGGCGTCGCCGACCCGACGCTCACGCTCGACGGCGCCCAGGAGGGCGACGACCCTCGCCCGCTGGACGTCACCCGTTTCCCGCTGTCGGCGAACCCGCCCGCCGAGGGCATTTCGGGCCGCCTGGTCGACGTCGGCGACGGCTTCGACGAAGAGGACTACGAGCAGGCCGGCGACGTGCGGGGCGCGATCGTCGTGATGCAGAGCATGACCACGACGTCCCTGGGCCAGGTCCAGGGCCTCCACCTGCTGCAGGCCCAGCTCGCCGAGGAGCACGGCGCCGTCGGCGCCCTGCTCTACACGCCGAGCCCGACCGACCCGGCGGGCGACGGCGGCGCCGGCCCGCAGGGATCCGCGAACGTGCTGGCCGGCGGCGGCTTCGACCTGCGCCGCGAGAGCCTGGTCATGATGAACATCGCCTCGGCCCAGTACCAGACCTTCAAGGCCGAGGTGCTGGCCGGCACTGCACGCGGCACCATCGGCTCGGTCGACCGGACCGACACGATCACCGGCTTCAGCTCCCGCGGCCCGAGCGACGCCATGACGCTCAAGCCCGAGATCGTGGCGCCCGGCTTCGAGATCATGTCCGACATCCCGGCGGAGCTCGGCGTGGACGGCAACCAGTACCGGATGTCCGGCACGTCCATGGCCGCGCCGCACGTCGCGGGGGCCGCCGCCCTGCTGGCCCAGGCCCGGCCCGAGCAGACCGCCGCCCGGCTCCGGGCGTCGCTCATCGGCGGCGCGCAGCCGCTGGAGTCCGACGACGCCGGCGCGTCGCCGTCCGCCCAGGGCGCCGGCAAGCTCGACGTCGCCGCCGCCGTCGACCAGCGGGTCACCGCCTCCCCCGACACGCTGTCCCTGGGGCTGGCCGACATGGGCCCGGACCCCGCACGCACGAGCACCGTGGTGCTGCACAACTCGGGTAGCCGGGCGGTGACGGTCAGGCTCTCCGCGGAGGCGTCGGACGACAGCACCGGCGGGACCGAGCTGTCCGCCCGGACCCTGAAGATCAAGGCCGGCCGCGACGCCTCGGTCGACCTCACCGTCACCCCGGACATCACGTCCCCCCAGGCCGGCGCGGTCGACGCCGAGACGTCCGGCGTGCTCGTCGGCACCGTCTCGGACGGCACCACGGTGCGCGTCCCGTACGCGAGCTACGTGCGGCCGCTGCAGGTCCAGGCCTCGCCGTCGCTCGCGACGGGATCCAGCGAGGTCTTCGTCCACACGCCCATGGACCCGGAGGCGGCGCCGACCGTGCGCGCCACCGCGCCGTCGGGCGACGTCTACACCGCCGCCCTCACCGCCGTCGGCACCAGCGCCGGCTGGTTCCGCGGCACCGTGCCGCTCGACGAGCCCGGCACCTACCGGCTCGACGCCGAGGCGACCGTCACCGGGCGCACCCTCATCGGCACGAGTGGTGTGCAGTCCGAGGGCGCCGAGCAGCCGGGCGCGTGGGAGCAGGTCGGCCTGTCGGGCGCGGCCCGCGCGCTGGCCACCTCGCCCACCAGCCCGGGGACCGGCCTCGCCATGGCGGGCAACGGCGTCCACCCGTTCGTGACCACCGACTACGGCGCGACCTGGCAGCGCACGCGGAGCATGCCCGTCGCCGACGGCTGGGGCATCCCCGTGGCCGACACCGCGACGCCCGGCGGGTTCTACGTCGCGCTCAACGGCACCGTCGGCCGGGTCGTCCTCGACCCCAGCTACGCCGGCCGCATCGTGCACACGCCCGACGCCGGAGCCACCTGGACCGTCCTGCCGTTCCCGGACGTCGCGGTCCGCGAGCTCGTCGCCTACGGGGACGCGCTGGCCGCGGTCACCGACGACGGCCTCTACCTCAGCCGGGACGCCGGCCAGCAGTGGCGCCGCGTCGCCCCGGCATGGGACGCCGGCCTCGTCTCCGGCGCCGCCTTCGCGGGCGACGACCTGCTGATCGCCACCTACGACGGCGTCTACCGCATCGCCGGCGTGCTCACCGGCGGCAGCGAGGTCACCCAGCCCTACGTCACCACGGACTACCGCGACCGGCCCCAGGGCGTCGTGGCCGACGGGTCCACCGCGGTGCTGGTCCGCGGCGACGGCATCTCTATGACGTCGACCGACGGCGGCGCCACGTGGACGGAGGGCGCCGACACCGGCCAGTCCTACGTCACGGTCACCACCCTGACCGACGGCACCGTGTACGCCTCGGGCCTGTCGTCCTACAGCACGAGCTCCGACCAGGGCGCGACGTGGCAGACCCACCCGCTGCCCGTCCAGGGTCCGCTCGCCACCGACGTCGACCACTGGCCGGGGACCCCCGCGGCGCAGGTCGTCATGGCGATGGAGGGCGCCGGGTACTACACGACCGACGACGGTGACCAGTGGACCAAGACCGGCGTCTCGGGCAGCGACGTCTCCGACGTGGACGCGGGGGTGGACGCCGACGGCGACCCCGTGCTGCGCGCCGTCGACTTCGAGGGCCTGCACCAGCAGTCCCTTGCCGACCTGGCCCCGGACGCGCAGGACTGGGGCTCGATCGGCCACGAGGGCATCATCGGTCGTCAGGTGTCCGAGGTGACCCAGTCGCCGCTCGGCGACCACGACGTCTGGGCCGTGGGCACCAACGCGTTCGGCAGCGGCCGGATCCTCACCGCGGGCGCCGGGGACGCCGACGCCGACCTCGCGCAGGTCGGCCCGACCGGGGGCTTCAGCCCGACGGCGCTGGCCGTGTCCCCGCACGACGAGGGCACGGTGGCGGTGGGCTACACGTCGCTGGTCGACACGGGCCTCATGGTGTCGCGCGACGGGTTCGAGACGTGGACCAGCTATGCCCACGGGATGCTGATCCAGCAGGTCGTGATGGACCCGGTCGACGAGCGGCGGCTGTGGCTGGCGACGTCGTCCGGCCTGTACCGGTCGGACGACCTCGGCAGGACGATCACCCGCTTGACGCAGGACGCGGCGCGGTCCGTGTGGGTCGATCCGGAGGACGCCGACCACGTGGTGGTCGGCGAGACGCCGGGCATCCGGGTCAGCGCGGACGGCGGCGCGACCTTCCGGGCCGCCGAGGTGCCGAACACGTCGGCCGCTGTCGACTCGTTCGTGGCGGTCGACGTGCCGGACGGCCCGGCCGCCGGCACGCGGCTCCTGGTCGCGGGCGCAGCGCGGTGGCGGCCGTACGGGCTGGCGGCCAACGGTGCCGGGGTCCTCGTCTCGGCCGACGGCGGCGCGACGTGGGCGTCGGCATCGGGCGGCCTGACCGCGATGTCGGTGCGCTCCCTGACCGTGAGCCCGGACGGCGCGTGGGTCTACGCCGGGACGGACGAGGGCGGCGTGCACCGCACGGCGGTCGGCGCGCTCGTGCCGGCCGACCTGCTGCCCGCGGCCACGACCACGCGGATCGATGCCCCGGCCTCGGTGCGCCCCCTGGAGCCGTTCCCGGTGCAGGTCACGGTGTCCGCCGACGACGTCACGCCGTCGGGACAGGTGACCGTCACGGTCGCCCGCGAGGACGACCGGCACCCGTACGAGCGGACGGTGCGGCTGCGGGGCGGCCGCGCCGAGGTGCTCGTGCCCCCGCTGGTCCGGCTGGGCACCTACACGGTGACGGCTCAGTACGGCGGGTCGGAGGAGCTCGCGGGCTCGGAGGCGACCGCGGACCTGGAGGTGCGGCGCAGGTAGGCCCAGGCGCGGCCGGGCCCGGCGGGGCCCGGC
>NZ_JBHUUX010000100.1:0-13525 GCF_042670845.1 Promicromonospora sp. NPDC057138
CGTGTCCGAGTCCTCCTGGTGCAACCAGGGAGACTCGGACACGCGCTCTACTTCGGCGCGACGGTCAGAGCTGGAGGAAGCGCTTCAGCTCGAACGGGGTGACCTGGGCGCTGTACGTCTCCCACTCCTCGCGCTTGTTGCGCAGGAAGTAGTCGAAGACGTGCTCGCCGAGGGTCTCGGCCACGAGCTCGGACTTCTCCATGAACTGGATGGCCTCGTCGAGGTCGCGCGGCAGCGGGGCGATGCCCAGGGCGCGGCGCTCGGCCGGGGTGAGCTCCCAGACGTCGTCCTCGGTGTGGTCCAGGAGGTCGTAGCCCTCCTCGATGCCCTTGAGCCCGGCGGCCAGCAGAACGGCGAAGGCCAGGTACGGGTTCGCCGCCGAGTCCAGCGCGCGGTACTCGATGCGCGCCGAGTTGCCCTTGCCCGGCTTGTACATCGGCACGCGGACCAGCGCGGACCGGTTGTTGTGGCCCCAGCTCACGTAGCTCGGGGCCTCCTGCCCGCCCCAGAGCCGCTTGTAGCTGTTGACGTACTGGTTGGTCACGGCGGTGATCTCGCCCGCGTGCACCATGAGGCCCGCGATGAACTGCCGCGCCGTCTTGGACAGCTCGAACTGGGCGCCGGGCTCGTAGAACGCGTTGCGGTCGTCCTCGAACAGCGACACGTGCGTGTGCATGCCGGAACCGGGCTGGTCGGCCAGCGGCTTGGGCATGAACGACGCGAACACGCCCTGCTCCAGCGCCACCTCCTTGACCACCGTGCGGAACGTCATGAGGTTGTCCGCGGTGGTCAGCGCGTCGGCGTAGCGCAGGTCGATCTCGTTCTGCCCCGGGCCGGCCTCGTGGTGGGAGAACTCCACCGAGATGCCCATCGACTCCAGCATCGTGATCGCGGCGCGGCGGAAGTCGTGCGTCGACCCCCGGGCCAGGTGGTCGAAGTACCCGCCCTGGTCGACCGGCTCCAGCTTCGGGTCGGCCTTGGTGAGCTGGTTGAACAGGTAGAACTCGACCTCGGGGTGCGTGTAGAAGGTGAACCCGCGGTCGCTCGCCTTGGCGAGGGTGCGCTTGAGCACGTTGCGCGAGTCCGCCAGCGAGGGCTCGCCGTCCGGCGTCAGGATGTCGCAGAACATGCGGCCCGTACCGTGCCGCTCGCCGCGCCACGGGAGCACCTGGAAGGTGGTCGGGTCCGGCTTGGCGACCATGTCCGCCTCGAAGACCCGGGTGAGCCCCTCGATGGCGCTGCCGTCGAAGCCGATGCCCTCGCTGAACGCCGACTCGAGCTCGGCGGGTGCCACAGCTACCGACTTCAGCACGCCGAGCACATCGGTGAACCAAAGCCGGATGAAGCGGATGTCGCGCTCCTCGACCGTGCGGAGCACGAACTCCTGCTGCCTGTCCATGGGCCCATCTTGCACTAAACCTGTTACAGGCGCGTGTACCGGGCATGGACTACCGGTCGTAGGCTTTCCTGCGGCACCGATGCCGCCCGAACCACAGGAGGACCATGTCCGCCCACACCTCACCCACTCCGGGTCCCAAGCGGGTCCGTGTGCACCACCTGGCGGAGGCGAAGGCCCGGGGTGAGAAGCTCGCCATGCTCACCGCGTACGACGCGGTGACCGCCGCGATCTTCGACGCGGCGGGCATCGACATCCTGCTCGTGGGCGACTCCATCGGGAACGTCATGCACGGCCACGCCACCACGATCCCCGTGACGGTCGACGACATGATCCCGGCCGCCCGCGCCGTCGCGCGGGCCACGAAGCGCGCCTTCGTCGTGATCGACCTGCCGTTCGGCTCCTACGAGGCCGGCCCGCAGCAGGCGCTGGAGACGGCGGTGCGGATCTTCAAGGAGACCGGCGCCGACGCCGTCAAGCTCGAGGGCGGCATCCGCTCCGCGCCGCAGATCCGGGCGCTGACCAACGCAGGCATCCCCGTCGTCGCGCACCTGGGCTATACGCCGCAGTCGGAGAACTTGCTGGGCGGGCCGCGCGTCCAGGGCCGCGGCGACGCCGCCGTCGAGAACCTGGCCGCGGACGCGCAGGCCGTCGAGGAGGCGGGCGCCGTCGCCGTCGTCCTGGAGATGGTGCCCACGGGCGTCGCCGCGCGGATCACCGAGATCGTGCGCATCCCGACCATCGGCATCGGCGCCGGGCCGCACTGCGACGGCCAGGTCCTGGTGTGGACGGACATGGCGGGCATGACCGGCTGGTCGCCGCGCTTCGCCCGGCGCTACGCCGAGCTCGGGTCGGCGCTGCAGCAGGCCGCGGAGGACTACGTCTCCGAGGTCAAGGACTCGTCGTTCCCGGACGAGGAGCACTCGTTCGACAAGTAGCCGCGCTCCTGCCGGACGGCGGCGCGGGCTACTTCTTGCGCCAGTCCTCGTCGTCCTTCTCCCAGGACTCGTTGCGCGCCTTCGCGCTCGCCAGCGCCTGCTGCGCCTGGGCGCGGGTGCTGTACGGGCCCATCAGGTGCGTCCAGGAGGAACGGTGCCCCTCCTCGACCTCGCCCGTCTCGGTGTTGTACCAGTACTGCTCCTCAGTGGTCATGAGACGATCCTGACATGAGTGACCTGGCGTTCGGCATCGACATCGGAGGTTCGGGGATCAAGGGTGCGCCCGTCGATCTCGTCGCGGGCGAGTACGCGGACAAGCGGACCCGCATCCCGACCCCGCAACCGTCCACCCCGCAGGCTGTGGCAGACGTGCTGGCCAAGCTCGTGGACACCTATCACCTGCCGGACGACGTGCCGATCGGCGTCGCGTTCCCCGCCCCGTTGCAGCACGGCGTGGTCCGCTTCATGGCGAACCTCGACCAGTCGTGGACCGGCGTGGACCTGCCGGCGCTGGTGCAGCGCGTGACCGGTCGCCACGTCGTCGCGGTGAACGACGCCGACGCGGCCGGCGTGGGCGAGGTCCGGTACGGCGCCGCGCGCGACGCCGAGGGCGTGGTGCTCGTCGCGACGCTGGGCACGGGCATCGGCTCGGCCCTGATCGTCGACGGCGTCCTGGTGCCGAACACCGAGCTGGGGCACCTGGAGATCGACGGGCACGACGCCGAGTCCCGCGCCGCGGACTCCGCGCGCGAGCGTGAGGACCTGTCCTGGGACGAGTGGGCGGAGCGCCTGCAGCGCTACTTCGGCGTGGTCGAGGACCTGCTGTCGCCCGACCTCATCGTCGTGGGCGGCGGTGTGAGCAAGCATCACGAGAAGTACCTGCCGAGCCTGCACCTGCGTGCGCCGATCGTCCCGGCCAAGCTGCGGAACGCGGCTGGCATCGTGGGCGCCGCGGCGCTGGCCGCAGGGCGCTGACCAGCCACGTCGGCCTTCGGGCCGCCGGGCGGGGTCGACGGCGAGACCCGGTCAGGCCTCGCGGACGGCGGGCTGGGCGGACTGCGCGAACAGCGCGTCGACCCCGAGCATCTCGATGACGCTCCGGACCACCGGCGGCGGCTCCGGGAGGCTGACGGTCAGCCCGTCCTGCGTGCCGTAGGTGTACATCTGCATGAGGAACGCGACACCGGTCGAGTCCATGAACGTCACCCTCGAGGTGTCGATCACCACGGACTTGGCCCTCTCGAGGGCGTTGGCGATCGCAGCACTCGACTCACCGCGCAGGGAGACGTCGATCTCTCCCCACATGCTCACGACACTCGTGCGGGACTGTTCTTCGAACATGATCCCGCCCGTGCGCCCCCTGTTATCGAATTCCGTGTTGCTCACTTGCATCGCCCCTGTTCATTGCTCCCCGACATGGCCGCCGGAACGGGTCGCCCGACCCCCCGGGCAACTCTGGGAGATTGCAACGCCTTCGTCGCGATCACGGGCAGCCTACATCCGTGAAGATCGCAAGTGGAACATCCACCGTGGGTTACATTTCCCCCTCAGGACTGGTATAACTCACCTTTTCTCCGTCGAACCGGAACATTTCCCCCCGGCAGATCGGACAAATGGGCGCCATGTTGGACGACCGTCCAAGAAAAAGATTCACAAGATTCAATTCTCCGACGATCGATTCGGGCCATCAGGCCCTTCTGAGGCGCGAGGATTGCGAACGCTCGGTGCGCTTTCCTTCTCCCATGCGTCGAGCTGCATGGTGAGCGCCTTCGCGAGCTCGAACACCTGCTGCGGAGGAATGCGTACGCGCGAGACCACACGGCCTGGCACGGTAATCGAGGTGACTTCACCCGACTCCGGGTCCGAGACCGGGCTCGGCGGCTGCTTCACGGCGATGAAGTCCAGGATGAACGACGTCGGTGTGTGCCAGACGGACGCGAAGTCGGCGGGCACGCCGGTCTCCATCTCGTCGGGTACGTCGATCTGGAACTCCTGGGGCAGCTCGTCGGACGACACTGGGGCTCCTCGGGTGGCCGGGCGGTTCCCCGACCGTACCGTGGGGTCGGTTGGCGCGACAGTGGAAACGGACTCCGAGGACATATGTGTCCCGGGCGACGCTCTGTGGCGAAAAGATGCTGCCCGGTGGCGCCTGCGGCACTAGGCTCGCGCGTTCGTCCCCACGAACAACCCCGCGCAGACTCCTGGAGGGTCCCCATGCCTGCCGACGTGCCCGAGCTCATCCAGGAACGGGAGTTTCTCGCCGAGGCACGGTCCCAGCTCGGCCGGATGCGGGAGCGGGTCGCCGCGCTGGACGGACGCTACGCCGGCGACCCGGTCAGCGCGGACGTGCTGGAGGCCACGCTCGCGCGCCGGATGGAGCAGCTCACCGACGACCCCGAGATCCCGCTCTTCTTCGGCCGCATCGACGTCGCGGAGAACGCCGAGACCTTCCACATCGGACGGCGCCACGTCTCGGACCCGGACGGCGAGCCGATGGTCGTGGACTGGCGCGCCCCGGTGAGCACCCCGTTCTACCGGGCGACGCCGAAGGAGCCGATGGGCATCACCGCCCGACGGCGCTACGGGTTCGCCCGCGGCCACCTGACCGGGTTCGAGGACGAGCCCCTGACCCGCGCCGACGGCGCCGACGGCACAGCCGGCGCCACCGCGCACTCGGAGATCCTCGAGGCCGAGATCGAGCGCCCGCGCACCGGCCCGATGCGCGACATCGTCGCGACGATCCAGCCCGAGCAGGACGTCATAGTCCGCATGCCGCTCGAACGCACCCTCGTCGTGCAGGGCGCGCCCGGCACCGGGAAGACGGCGGTCGGCCTGCACCGCGCGGCGTACCTCTTGTACGCGCACCGCGAGCAGCTCACCCGCCGCGGCGTGCTCGTCGTCGGGCCGAACAAGAGCTTCCTGCGGTACATCCGTGACGTGCTGCCCGCCCTCGGCGAGATCCACGCCAGGCAGGCGACCATCGAGGAGATCGTGGGCGAGCACGCCCCGGTGCGCGCCACCGAGGCGGCCGACGTCGCGACCCTCAAGGGCGACGGCCGGATGGCGGCCGTGCTGCGGCGCGCCGTCTGGTCGCACATCGGCACCCCGCAGGACACGCTGGTCCTGCCGCGCGGCTCCTTCCGCTGGCGGGTGCCGGCGTACGAGGCCCGCGAGGCAGTCGAGCAGATCCGGGCGCGCGACGTGCGGTACGCGCTGGGCGCGGCGCAGCTCCGGCACGCCCTGGCGCACCGCGTGCTCGTCCAGATCGAGGAGACCGGCGACGCGCTCGACGACAAGGCGTGGGACGTCCTGGCCCGGACGAAGCCCGTCCGCGACTACGCGGCAGCGGTGTGGCCGGCGGTCGAGCCGCGCAGGCTGCTCTTCCGGCTGTTCTCCGACGCGCGGTTCCTCGCCGAGTGCGCCGAGGGGATCCTGTCCGACGCCGAACAGCTCCTCCTCGTGTGGGACCGCCCGCCCCGCACGCCCGGCTCCGCACGCTGGGCGACTGCGGACCTCGTGCTGCTCGACGAGATCGCCGACCTGCTGGACCGGTCGGCGTCGGTGGCGCACATCGTCGTCGACGAGGCGCAGGACCTGTCGGCGATGATGCTGCGCGCCCTCGGGCGGCGCGCCGCGACGGGCTCGCTCACCGTGCTCGGGGACCTCGCGCAGGCCACGACGCCCTGGGCATCCTCCGACTGGTCGGACGTGCTGGGCCACCTGGCCAAGCCCGACGGGCACGTGGAGCAGCTCACCGCCGGCTTCCGCGTGCCCGCCGACGTGATCGACCTCGCCGCCCGGCTCCTGCCCAGCATCGCGCCGGGCCTGGAGCCCCCGACCGCCGTCCGGCGCGCCCGCGGCCGGCTCACCCTCACCGCCACGCCGCTCGACGACGTCCTCGCGGGCGTCACCGGCCTGGAGGGATCGGTAGGCCTGATCGTGCCCGACGCCGCCGTGCCCCACGTCCGCACGACGCTCGCCGCCGTCGGGCTCTCGTTCGCGGTCGTGGGCGAGCAGGACGACGTCCTGCCCGGACCGGAAGCCGATGCGGACGACGGCTCCGAGTTCGACGCGCACCTGGACCTGGTTCCCGCCTCGCTGGCGAAGGGCCTGGAGTTCGACCACGTGGTGCTGCACGACCCCGCCGCGATCGTCGCGGCCGAGCCGAACCACGCCACGGGCCTGCGCCGCCTCTACGTCTGCCTGACCCGGGCGGTCACGTCCCTCGTCGTGCAGCACGACGGCGACCTGCCCCCGGAGCTGGGCATCGAGCACCTGGACGAGAACCTGGCCGAGGCCGGCAAGAGCTAGCCGCGGACCGGCGCCGAGCGGGATTCCTCAGGAGCGACGGCTCTGGCGGCCCGGGTTCTCCGGGTCGACGCCCCAGCTCACGACCCAGGTGGGCGTGATGCGGATGACCTCGCGGCCCATGTACGGGACCGGCGGGTCGACGTCTTCCAGGGCGACGGCGGTACCCCGGATCTCGATGCCCCGCACCGTCCACGGGTCCCGCGAGACGAGGTCGTCGACGACGAGGGCGACCTGGTCGTTGGCCAGGACGTTGCGGAACTTGCGGCTCAGTCCTTTCTATCCCTCGCCACTGACCCAACCACGCTGAGGGTTGGTGAACGAGCGCTTGACCGTGTGCCAAGGACATAGTTTCCACTGGACGACGTCGGCGGCGGCGTGCCGGCCGACAGGCCGATCAGACCAGAGGAGCGGAGCAGACCGTGGCGTGGAGCACCCGGCAGATCGCGGAACTCGCGGGCACCACCATCAACACCGTGCGGCACTACCACGAGGCGGGCCTGCTCGAGGAGCCGGAGCGCAGGTCGAACGGGTACAAGCAGTACGGGGTGCCACACCTCCTGCGGCTCCTGCAGATCCGGCGGCTGCGCGATCTCGGCGTGCCGCTCGCGCAGATCGAGTCGCTCGGCCGTGCCGACGAGGACCCCGCCGAGGCATTGCGCGTGCTCGACGCCGAGCTCGAGGTGACCATCGAACGGCTGCAGCGCGCCCGGTCGGAGCTCGCCCTGATCCTGCGCCACCGCGCTCCCGCCGACCTGCCGCCCGGCTTCAGCTCGGTCGCGGACGTCCTGTCGGAGCCGAACCGGTCGCTGATCATGATCTACCAGCAGGTCTACGACGAGTCGGCGATGAGCGACCTCCGCCAGATGCTGCAGGAGACCCCGCGCACGGACGCGGACGAGGAGCTCGACGCACTCCCCGCTGACGCGGACATGGCGACGCGCCAGCGTCTTGCCGAGTATCTCGCCCCAATCATCGAGCGGCAGCAGGCCGCCTACCCGTGGCTCAACGACCCCGCGTCGCGTTCGCCGAAGGGCGCGGCAATCCTGGAGAGCACGATGGTCGAGTCGCTCCGTGAGCTCTACAACCCCGCTCAGCTCGACGTGCTGTACCGCGCCGACCTGATCATCAAGGGCAAGACCGACGAACGACCGGACGTCGGCGACTGACGAGCGCCGTGACGCGCCGTCAGGCCCGGCGCGCGAGCAGGCTGAACGAGTTGGGGAGGCGGCCGTCCCACGCGGCGGCCGCGTTCAGGTACCCGGGGCGCCAGAACGGTTCGGGGTACTCGTCGAGGTGCTCGATCTCGAAGCCCGCTCGCTGGCAGGCCATGACGATCTCCGAGAGCGTGTGCTGACGTTCCACGGCACCGTTGGCCGGGAACGAGTCGTTGACGTGCGAGCGCGCGAAGTAGCTGCGATCAGGACGGACTCGGATCTCGTCCGGGTCCCAGGCCCACAGCGGCACCAGCGGATGCGCCTCGTAGACGTAGAACCAGCCGCCCGCCCGGAGCAGACGGTGCACCTCGGCGAAGAACGCCGGCAGGTCAGGGAGCCAGATGAGCGCGCCCTTGCCGGTGTAGACGAGGTCGGCGCTGGCGTCGTCCAGCCCGCTCTCGGGCATGACCGCCCGCGTGTAGCGGCAGGGCATCCCCAGCTCGTCGGCCCGGCGCTGCGCGCTCGACAGAGCCGCCTCGCTGTAGTCCAGCCCGTGCACTGAGCGCGCGCCCAGGCGCGCCAGCGCGATGTCGTCCAGACCGTGGCCGCTCATCGGATGCACCACGTCGGCGCCGACCACGAGGTCGCCCAGAGTCGCCACCTCCTCGGGCAGCAGCTCGACGGTCCGGGCCTCTGTCAGGTGCTCGGCGTACTCGTCCTCGTACTTGCGCGATGCGACGGCCCACGCGGCCCGGGTCTCGTCCCCTGTGACGTCCATCCCGTCACCCTCTCAGTGCCGCCGCCAGCAGGAAAGAGATTTTTCAGCGCGTCAGTCCTCGACCGGCTCCCCGGTCGGGTCGTCGGCGGCGGGCGCGTCCAGCTCCGGCCCGCCGACCGGGTCGGCGCCCCAGGCGACCAGGCGCCAGCCGCCGACGGGGTCGCCCTCGATCTCCACCAGGCCGGTGTTGGCCAGCGCCGTCCGCTCGACCAGGTCGACGTCCACGCCCGACACGCGCGCCGACACCCACGTCCGGATCGCGGCGCCATGAGAGACCACGACGACGCTGCCCCACTCCCGCGCGGCGATCTTCGCCACCGCCTCGTCGTAGCGCCCGAGGAACGCCCGGCCGTCCGGACCGCCGGGCATGGCGCGAGCGACGTCGCCCCGCGCCCAGGCGAAGACCGTGCCGAGATAGCTCCGGTGCGCCTCGTGGGCACCGGCCATCTCCAGGTCACCCGCCTCGATCTCCTGCAGACCGTCCACCGTGAGCGGCTGGATGCCGCGCGCCCGGGCCAGCGGCGCGGCCGTGAGCGACGTCCGTACCAGCGGCGAGACCGCTATCGCGTCGACCTGGCGCTCGCGCAGCGCGTGCGGGACGGCGGCGGCCTGGCGCTCGCCGAGCGTCGTCAGCCCGGGGCCCGGGCTCGCCGTGTCGAGCAGCCCGTGCACGTTGGAGGGTGTCTGTCCGTGGCGCAGGAGCAGAAGTCTCATAAGGAGCATTCTCGCCGACCGTTCGCCGTCGCCCGGTACCAATTCCGTTGGGTGGTCCCCAACACCGTGTCCGTTCCGTTACTCTAAGCCTCACCATGAGCCCGACATGTCGCCTTCGCTCCCCCTTCGCCGGTCTCCGGCGCGGTTTCGCGGGCGTCCTGACGGCCATGCCTCTCGCGCTCGCAGACCGCGGCACCCCACCGTGCCCTTCGATCTGAAAGGCCTCAGCCTCCATGGATCCCCAGTCCAGCCTGACCGCGCCCAGCCTGACCGCACCCTCGCGGGTACGTGGTCGTCACCGGGCGGCGCACCGCCCCGTCCTGACCGACCTCGCCCGAGTCACTACCGGGCAGGCCGGCATGGTTGCCGGGCGCGGCGCCGTGATCGCGGCGGCAGGTTCCGGCGTGCTGTTGTCCCTGATCGCCCCGCCTGCCCAGGCGGCGACGGCCACTGAGCTCGGCACCACGCTGGCCGGCTCGCCCGTCCAGGGCACGCTGAACACGGCCGACCTCAACGCCCTGACCGCCCAGGCCCGCCAGACGGTCGCCGCGGCGGGCGTCGTCGCCGTCGCTCCGACGGCGGAGCTGAAGGTCGAGAGTTCAGCGGTCTCCGTCGTCTCCGCCGCCGAGAACGAGGAGTACCAGGCGGAGCGTGCCGCCGAGGCCGCCGAGGAGGCCGCAGCGCAGCGCCGGGCGTCGGTGATCTCGGTAGCGATGCGCTACCTCGGCGTCCCGTACGTGTGGGGCGGCACGACCCCCGCCGGGTTCGACTGCTCCGGGTTCACGTCCTACGTCTTCGCCCAGGTCGGGATCGACCTTCCGCGGACGTCGTCCTCGCAGCGCTACGCCGGGACCGTCGTGTCCTGGGCCGATGCGCTGCCGGGCGACCTGATCTGGACCCCCGGGCACATCGCGATCTACGCGGGCGACGGCATGCAGATCGAGGCCCCGGTGCCGGGCAAGAGCGTCCGCTACACCAGCATCTGGCAGTCGGGCCCGACGTTCATCCGCGTGGGCTGAACCACCCCCGGTGAGGGGCAGGCCACGCCCCTCACCAGCCCCCCGCCAGGCGCCCCACCGATCCGCACACCGATCGGTCTCAGCCGCGGTCGGATCCGCCTAGACTCGCCGCATGACCACCGAGGTGAAGCCCAGCCCTCGAGAGCGCCTGCTGGACGCGGCGGCCACCCTCGCCTACCAGCGGGGTGTCGGCGTCGGCATCGAGGCACTGTGCCAAGCAGCGGGAGTCTCCAAGCGCTCCATGTACCAGCTCTTCGAGAGCAAGGGCGAGCTGCTGGCGGCGAGCCTGGAGCGGGGCGCCGCCGCCTACACGGCATGGCTCCTGCCCACGGCAGACGACGGCAGCTCGCACCGCCGGCGGATCCTGCACGTCTTCGAGCAGGTCGAGGCGCAGGCGGCCGTGCCCGAGTACCAGGGCTGCCGGTACCTGGCGGTCCAGATCGAGCTCAAGGACCCGAGCCACCCCGCGAGCCGCGTGGCGCGCCAGGTCAAGGAGGACCTGGCGGGATTCTTCCGCGCCGAGGCCGAACAGGGCGGTGCCGGCGACCCCGATCTGCTGGCCCGGCAGCTCATCCTGGTCTTCGACGGCGCCAGCGCACGCGCGGGGATCGGGGCCGACGACCTGACGGGACTCGTCACCCCTACCGTGGGCACCCTCCTCGACGCCGCGGGCCTGCCCTGAGTCCCGCCGGCCAGCCGCGCCCGCCCGCGCGGCAGCCAGGCTTGCTTCCGGAAACCGATCAGTTTACCGTGTGCCGAAACCGATCGGTTTCTCTTTGCACGCGGGGGCTCCAGATGACAACAGCTCGGCCGGTGGCACTCGTGACAGGTGCGTCGTCCGGCATCGGGAAGGCGGCCGCGCTCGCGCTGCTCGGAGCCGGTTTCGACGTGGTGGGCACGAGCCGCGACACCTCGCGGGTCAGCCCGCTGGACGGGGTGACCTTCGTCGACCTCGACGTCGCCGGTGACGCGGCGGTCACCACGGCGGTCGAGCAGGTGATCGACCGGTTCGGCCGGATCGACGTCCTCGTGAACAACGCCGGCGGCGGCCTGACGGGCGCGGCCGAGGAGAACTCCGTCGCGCAGGTGCAGGGTGTCTTCGACGTCAACGTCTTCGGCGTCATCCGTATGACCCAGGCGGTCCTGCCGCACATGCGGTCCCGGGGCAGCGGCCGCATCATCAACCTCTCGTCGATCTTCGGCCTCGTGCCTGCGCCGTACCTGGCCGCCTACGCCGCGTCCAAGCACGCGGTCGAGGGTTACTCCGAGTCGGTGGACCACGAGGTCAGGGAGCACGGCGTACGGGTCCTCCTCGTCGAGCCCGGTGCGACCAGCACCAAGTTCGACGCGAACAGCACGCGGCCCGACTCCCCGCTCCAGGCCTATGACAAGCAGCGCCGCATCGCCGAGCAGGTGATCGCGGCGTCGGTGCGCGACGGCGACGCGCCCGCAACCGTCGCGCAGGCGATAGTGGCGGCGGCGACAGATGCCGACCCGAAGCTGCGGTACACCGCCGGTCCGCTGGCCGGACGCATCAGCACGCTCCGCCGGGTCGTTCCCCCACGGATGTTCTATGCCCAGATCCGCAAGTACCACCAGCTACCCCGCTGAGCCCGACCGCGGGGCAAGCAGGCAACAGAGGAGCAAAGAATGACCTTCAGCACCGAAGCAACGAATTTCGGGTGGCTGCTCGACAACTTCGTGCGCACCGTTCCCGGCAGCCGGCACACGCTCGTCGTGTCGGCGGACGGCCTGCTCATGGCGATGTCCGACCAGCTCGACCGCACCAGCGGCGACCAGCTCGCGGCGATCGTCTCGGGCATGGCGAGCCTCACGCGCGCGGGTTCGCGTCAGGTCAACGGCGGCAACGTCCGGCAGACGATCCTCGAGATGGACAACGGGTTCCTGTTCCTGATGAACGTCTCGAACGGGTCCGTGCTCGGCGTCATCGCCGAGGCCACCTGCGACATCGGTCTCATCGGCTACGAGATGGCCCTGCTCGTGTCCCGCACCGAGGCCACGCTCACGCCGCAGCTCATCACCGAGATGCGGGGCAGCCTCCCGGTCGACGGACAGTCCCGGGCCGCCGCGGTCTGACGCCGGCGACGCTCACCGGACGGCCGCGACCGAGCGCAGGACGTCGGCCGCGCCGTGCTCGGTGATGCTGCCGCAGACCTCGCCGGCTGCCTTCCGGACCTCGGCCGGGGCGTGCCCCATCGCCACGGCACGGGCGGCCCATTCGAACATCGGCACGTCGTTGTGCCCGTCGCCGACGGCGATCGTGTGCTCCTGCGCGACCCGCACGCGGCGTCGAACGGCCTCCAGGGCAGTCGCCTTCGAGACGTTCGGCGCCGTCAGGTCGATCCAGTCGTCCGGCCCGGCGACCGATCCGGGCGTGGTCGTCACGTCGAACCAGCGCAGCTCGCGCGCTATCGCGGTGACGTCGGGCGCGTGCACGACGGCGCGGGTCGTCGGCGTCTCCCACAGGTCGCGCTCGTGCTCGACGACGTACTGCCGGCCGTTGAGCAACCCGTCGGGAAACCTGCCGCTGACGCGGTAACCCTTGCCCAGCACCTCCGTGGCGAGCAGCGCGTCCGGGTCCGCGTCGCTGGCCCGCTGCAGCGCGGGACCGGCGTCGAACCGCACCGCGTCCTCGATGACCAGGCGAGAGCCGTTGATCCAGGCCGTCACGGCGCCGTTGGAGCAGATCACCCGGCCTCGGCGCAGCCCCAGCCGCCTGATGATCGGTGCCACCCCGACCAGGGACCGCCCCGTGGCGAGGACCACGTGGTGCGCCTTGGCGAGAACTGCCTGCACCGCGGCCACGGTGATGTCCGGGATGAACCCGGCCTGGGCGAGCGTGCCGTCGACGTCGAGCGCCACCAGGCGCGCTGCCGGGGTGAGCGCCGGTCTGTGCGACGTCGGCATGGTCTTCAGAGTCACGGTCTTCTCCGGTGGACAGGTCATGGGGGTGCCCGGCGCCGGGTGCTCTCGTCGTCGGACCTCACCACTCTCACCCCGAGGGACGGGACGTTGTCACCGCATTTCGTGGTCATCTGGGGACACTTCAAGATGTCGGACGGCGAAGTGGTGCGTATCGCCGGCGCATCGGGAACCACAGACGCAGCCGCTGGAGCACTGGCTGCGCGCGCGTCGCCGCGCACCCGGGGCCCGGGGGCGATGGCACCACCGAGCAAAGAGCCGAACCCCGGGGC